>JAWWPM010000028.1:0-9467 GCA_033854915.1 Nocardioidaceae bacterium | reverse complement strand
GCGAGCTCGAGCACCTTGACGTCGTACTCGGTGATCTCGCCACGGACCTCGACGTCGACCTGCTGGGCGACCTCGCCGGCCAGGGCCGTGAAGATCCGGCCGAGCTTCTCGGTCAAGGGGATCGCGGGCCGCACGTCCTCGGCGATCACGCCGCCCTGGACGTTGACCGCGTCGGGGACCAGCTCGCCGCTGAGGGCGAGGCGCACCGACTTGGCCACCGCGATGCCGGCCTTCTCCTGCGCCTCGTCGGTCGAGGCACCGAGATGGGGCGTGGCGACGACGTTCTCGAGCTCGAACAGCGGGCTGTCGGTGCACGGCTCCTTGGCGTAGACGTCGACGCCGGCGGCCGCGATCCGGCCCTCCTTGAGCGCGGAGTAGAGCGCGTTCTCGTCGACGATGCCACCGCGGGCGGCGTTCACGATCACCAGGGAGGGCTTGGCCTTGGCCAGCTCGACGGCACCGATCAGGCCGACGGTCTCGGGAGTCTTGGGCAGGTGCACGCTGATGAAGTCGGACTCCGCGAGCAGGGTGTCGAGGTCGACGAGCCGGACGCCCATCTGGGCGGCGCGGCCGGCCTGGACGTAGGGGTCGTAGGCGATCACGGACATTCCGAAGGCGGCCAGGCGCTGCGCCACGAGCACGCCGATGCGGCCCAGGCCGATGATGCCGAGGGTCTTCTCGTAGAGCTCGATCCCGGTGTACTTCGACCGCTTCCACTCGCCGTTGCGCAGGGCGGCGTGGGCGGGGCTGACGTGGCGGGCCGCGGCGAGGAGCAGGGCCACGGCGAGCTCGGCGGCGCTGACGATGTTGGAGGTCGGCGCGTTCACGACCATGACGCCGGACTGGGTGGCGGCCTTCACGTCGACGTTGTCGAGGCCGACACCGGCGCGGGCGACGACCTTGAGCCGCTTGGCCACGGCCAGCGCCTCGGCGTCGACCTTGGTCGCCGAACGCACCAGGATCGCGTCGACGTCGGTGATGGCAGCGAGCAGCTCGGCGCGGTCCGCACCGTCGCAGTGGCGGATCTCGAAGTCGGGCCCGAGTGCCTCGACGGTGGCCGGGCTGAGCTCTTCGGCGATGAGTACGACGGGCTTGCTCACGACAGCGGTGTCCTCGTGGTCAGGAGATGACGGGGGATCGGAATCCGGCGACGGACCCGGCACGACGCTGTGCCCGATCGACTCTACCCGAGCGGCAGCAACGCTCCGACGCCGTCCGGATAGAGAGGCAGCGCGTCGGGGTCGCGCTCGTCACACGGTCGCCACTCGACCCACATCGGGATGCCGACATCGTCGTAGAGGCCACCCTCCGGCGGTACGACGTCACCCTCGGCCAGGTGTCCGGCGTACACGAAGACGATCTCGTGTCCCGGCTCACCGTCGTAGACGAAGAGGCTCTCCAGAACCCCCAGCAGCCGTGGCTCGAGAAGCGTGGCGCGAAGCTCCTCGGAGATCTCGCGCACCACGGCCTCGACCGACCGCTCGCCGGGCTCGACCCCACCGCCGAGCAGCCGGTGGAAGGTCTCACCGTCGCTCGGGTCGGCGCCGCGCAGGACCGCGTGATGGGTCCGCGCTGCGTTGGGAAGGAACGCCATCGCCTTCACCCGGATCCGGGCGCGTTCGGTCATCTGTCGATTCTGCCTCAAGCCAGGCCCCACCCTCGCTCGCGACGCAGGGCGCCGCACCGGCAGCTCGGCCGTTCCAGACGGGGCTGTGCGCCTACGGTGTCTCATGGCCTCCCGTCCGACCGATTCCGCGGCGCCCTTCCTGTTCATCGCCGGCTTGGTGCTCGCGGTCACGGGCTACCTGGGCTGGCACGCACTGCAGGCCCCGGTCGACACCCAGGAGGCGGCAGACGTCGCGACCAGGGCCACCGACGTCACGGTGCGAGCCGGAGGCGGGAACCCAGGGGCCTGCTCGGAAATGCGCAGCTTCACGGCCGCGGACCAGGTGGATGCTGCCCTTGCCCGGTGTCAGGACGTCGCCGCCCAGGCCCAGGCGAACGGCGTCGCGCTCGCGGTGCGAGACCTGAAGGTCACGCAGGTCGACGTCGGCCGTTCCTCGGGAACAGTCACAGTCGAGGGGACCCTGCTCACCCCTGGTCCGCCGCTGTCCATGCGCTTCACCTGGCCTCTCGTGCGCCGGGACGGGCACTGGCGCGTGTCCGGTGGGGCGGACGTGAAGGTCGGCTGACCCGGCGAGGTCAGGTGAAGAGAGCCTGGCCGACGTACTCGCCGGGGGCAGCGCCGGGAGGGACCGCGAAGACGGCGGAGCTGGTGAACCGGAGGTACTCCATCATCGCGTCGTGGCCGGCCATCCGGTGCTGCAGCGGGATGAAGTGGGTGCGGGGGTCGCGCACGTAGGCGATGAAGAACAGCCCGGCGTCGAGGCCGCCGAGGGCGTTGGAGCCGTCCACGAAGTTGTAGCCGCGGCGCAGCATCCGCGCGCCGCGGTTGCGCTCCGGGCTGACCACGGCCACGTGCGA
This sequence comes from Nocardioidaceae bacterium, assembly GCA_033854915.1. Lineage (GTDB taxonomy): Bacteria > Actinomycetota > Actinomycetes > Propionibacteriales > Nocardioidaceae > Nocardioides. The sequence goes on along the minus strand of JAWWPM010000028.1, from coordinate 6,983 downwards.
GTCCACGGGGATCAGCGGACCGTCCGCCCCCCGCGCCGAGAGGTCGAGCGGGGTGAGCTCGGTGCCGCCCGACAGCGGCGCGCCGGTGTCCTTGGTCCGGCCGACGACGTCCTCCTGCGGCTGCAGCCCCTGCCGGTCCCAGGTCTCGATGTGCATGTTCACCCGGCGCGCGACCAGGTAGGAGCCGCCGCCGAGCCAGGCCTGGTCGTCGTCGGCCGCGACCCACACGTGCTCGGCGAGGGCGTCGGTCTCCTCGGCCTTGACGTTGGCCGTGCCGTCCTTGAAGCCGAACAGGTTGCGCGGCGTCGCCTGCGACGTCGAGGTGGTCGAGGTCCGCCCGAAGCCCAGCTGCGACCAGCGCACGGCGACGGTCCCGAAGCCGATCCGGGCCAGGTTGCGGATCGCGTGCACCGCCACCTGGGGATCCTCCGAGCACGCCTGGATGCAGAGGTCGCCGCGGGACCGGTCCGGGTCGAGCTGGTCGCCGGCGAAGTGCGGGAGGTCGGCGAGTGCCTCGGGACGCCGGCCGGCGAGGCCGAAGCGGTCGCGCCCGTGGTCGTCGCGGAACAGACCCGGTCCGAAGCCGAACGTGAGGGTGAGGCCGCCCGACGACAGGCCGATGGCCTCCCCGGTGTCGTCGGGCGGCGCTTGGGGGGCCCCTTCGGTGGGGCCGATCGGGCCGGCGGACAGGCCCCGGGTCATCCGCTCCGCGGCGAGGGTCCAAGCCTTCAGCAGCCCGACCAGCTCGGCGCGCGAGCGGGTGACCACGTCGAACGCCGCGAAGTGGAGGCGGTCCTGGGCCGGGGTCACGATGCCCGCCTGGTGCTCGCCGCGGAAGGGGTACGTCGTGGCGACAGCACCGGCCGCGGCGTCGCCTCGTCCGGCGTACGCATCCCCGGCGGTGAAGCCCGCGGCCAGCCCGGCCACGGCGGAGCCGCTGCCGATCAATCCCCTGCGCGAGAGCTTCATCCGCGGTGCCTCACGGCAGCACGGCCGCGGTCAGGTGGGACAGCGGCTCGGCGAGGGCGTTCACCGCGTCGGCGAGCCGCTTGACCTCGGTGTGGCCGAGGTCGGTGTAGGGCCGGTAGCCGTCGCCAGCCCGCTGCTGCCGCAGCAGCCGGTCGATGGTGGCGAACCGCGCGTCCAACGTCCGCGCCAGCGCCCGGTCGCGCCCCAAGAGGATCGGCCGCACGTCCTCGTAGCCGACCCGGGCCCCCTTCACGTTGGCGGCGAAGTCCCACAGGTCGGTGTGCGACCAGTACTCCTCCTCGCCGGTGACCTTGCTGGTCGCCACCTCCTCCATCAGCCCCGACGAGCCGTTCGCGATCTGGTCGGTGGTGAAGGTGAGCTCCCCGATCCCGTCCCGGATGGTGGTGACGTTGTCGAGCAGGTCGTCGCCGTACACCTGCCGCTGGTGCGCGCTCAGCGGGGTGTACGAAGGGTCGCGCTGCGGCCAGAGGTCCTTCTCGATCCGGTGCCAGCCGGTCCACTTCTGGCCGGGTCGCAGGTCCGCCTCACGGGCGTCGGTGCGCGGGTCGAGCTGGCCGAACGACTCCGCCACGGTCTCGATCGACTCCCAGTAGGTGCGGGCCTGCGGGTACAGGCTGCGGGCCACGTCGTCGCGTCCGCCGGCGTACGCCGTGACGAACTGCCGGGTACGGGAGACCAGGGTGTCGGCCTGGCGCTGCACCCACAGGCGGTACTGGTTCTGCGCCTTGCTCACCAGCACCTGGTCGGTCGACGGTGCCGCGGACCCCGACGCCGGCTCGTGGACGGTGAAGCCCGCACGGATCCCCTTGCCGGACATGCCCGGCTTGCAGGCGGTCAGGTAGGCGCCCTGCTCGGCGGTCACGATCAGCTTGCTCTGCAGGCCGGGTCCGATGTTCTCGACCTCGCCGACGATGCGCTTCCCGTCGGCGGAGTAGAGGTAGAACTCGTTGACCTTCGAGCCGCCGTTGGTGACCTGGAAGGTCAGGGTTCCGGCGGGTGCGGAGTCGCTCGACACCTCGCAGGCGGTGTCGGTCGCGGTCACGTCGATGGTGCCGGTGCCGCCTGCGGTCGAGGTGTCGGTGGTGGCGTTCTGGGTGCAGGCGGCCAGCGCCGGTAGGGCGAGCAGCAGGGCCGCGGGCAGTGCGGAGCGCATGGGGTTCTCTTCCGTTCGACTGGTAGCGGGGGTCAGACCGGCTGCTTGTCGCGGGCGGGCGTGGCGGTCCGGGCCGGCGGCCGGCTGCGACGTCGTACGCCGCGCAGGAAGGCCGTCATGGTGGCGGCGAGGTAGGCCAGCCAGGCGACGGCCTGCAGCCACGTGGTCTGCGGGGAGAAGTTGAGGACGCCCTTGAGGAGCGTGCCGTACCAGCTGCTCTCGTCGACGGTGCCGGAGACGTCGAAGGCCAGCGCGTTGAGCCCGGGCAGGATGCCGGCCTCCTGCAGGTCGTGCACGCCGTACCCGAGCACGCCGGCGGCGACGACGATCAGGAACGCACCGGTCCAGGTGAAGAACGTCGAGAGGTTGATCCGGATCGCCCCGCGGTACAACAGGTAGCCCAGTGCGACGGCGGTGGCCAGGCCCAGCGCCGCGCCGGTCAGCGGCTGCCAGGCGGGGACGGTGGAGACCGTGTGGGCTCCGGTCGCGGTCTGGGTCGCGGCCCAGAGGAAGAGCGCGGTCTCCAGGCCCTCGCGGCCGACCGCGAGCGCTGCGACCGCCGCCAGCGACCAGCGGCCGGCGTCCGCCGCGCGGTCGATCCGGCCGCGCAGCTCGCCGCCCAGGCCCCGGGCTGCCCGGACCATCCAGAAGATCATCCAGGTGACGAAACCGACGGCGACGAGCGAGAGCGTGCCGCCGATCGCCTCCTGCGCCTCGAAGGTCAGGCCCCGCGGGCCGAAGGTGAGCAACGCCCCGAACGCCAGGCTCATCGCCACCGCGAGGACCACGCCGCTCCAGATCTTCGGCAGCAGGTGCCGCCGGTCCGAACGGACGAGGTAGGCGATCAGGATGGTGAGGACCAGGGACGCCTCGAGGCCCTCGCGCAGACCGATCAGGTAGTTGCCCAACATGGAGGCGAGCCTACGACATCGAGTTAGGTATGCCTAACCTACATTGCGTATGGGGTTAGTTTGGGGTTATATGGTGTGAACTCAGCACCCCAGGAGGGACCATGTCTCCCAAGATCAACGTCTACCTGCCCGACGAGCTGGCCGAGCAGGTCCGGGCCGCGGGCATCCCGGTCTCCGCCGTCTGCCAGCAGGCCCTCGCCGACGCGGTCGCCGCGTCCGGAGCCGACGCGCCCCCCGGTGCAGCGGGCAGCCTCGGCGACGACCTGTCGCACAGCTTCACCAAACGGGCGTACGGCGTGCTTGCCGACGCCGAGAAGCTCGCCGAGGTGGCCGGACGGCCGGCCACCACCCTCGACCTCGTCGCCGCCCTGGTCGAGTCGGGGGGCCTGGCCGTGGTGGTGCTCGAGTCCGCCGACCTCGAGCCCCAGGACCTCCTCGACGAGCTGCGGGCCCGGGCCACCCAGGGCGGGGTCGCGGGATCGCTCGAGGAGCTCGCGGAGCGCGCCGTGGAGCAGGCCCGCGGTTGCGGGCACTCCTACGTCGGGACCGAGCACCTCCTGCTCGGGCTGACCGCGGGGCCGACCCGCGAGGTCGCCCGAGCCACGCTGAAGGACCTGGGGATGACCCACGAGTCCGCGCTGCGCGGCGTCGCCACCGCCCTGTCGGCGTACACCTACGCGCGCGAGACGCTCACCTTCAGCGGCCTGTCGGCGCCGATCCGCACCGCCCTGGAGGAGATCCGGTCCCGGCTGGCCCGGCTGGAGAGCCGGGCCGCCTGACCGGTCAGCAGAACTGCTGCGTGCCCCCGCCGGCGTACTGGCAGATGTCGACGGTCGTGCCCGCCGCGTTCAGCAGGATCGCCTTGTCGCCGGCGTTGTCCCAGCGCGGCGTGGTCGAGCCCCAGTAGCGCCGGCCGGCCGAGTTGGTGCCGGAGCCGGTGTAGAGGGTCACCGAGCCACCGGCGGGGACCTTGGTCCGCGGGAAGAAGTAGTGCTGGTTGTCCGAGCTGGGGGCCGAGATGATCTCCCAGCCCTTCATCTGCACCACCGAGGAGGTCTTGTTCTTGAAGACGATGTACTCGGTGTTCAGGTTGGTGCCGCTCTGGGCGTAGTGGATCTTGGCGATCTTCACCGGCCCCGAGGCGAGGGCCGGGCTCGCCGGCAGCAACGGGGCGAGACAACCCAGGAGGGCGGCGAGCAGGACCAGGCGCTTGGACATGTGGAGCTCCTCAGATCTCGGGGACGTCGAAGTAGCTGCGCATCGTGCGCCGCCACGGGTTGGAGGGCAGGTCGAGGCCGAGGGAGGCGACCCCGACGCAGTACTTGCTGATCGGGACGGGGCGCACCCCGAACGCGCGCAGTAGCCGGTCGACCTGAGAGCCGTGCCCCTCGACCTTGCTCTCGAGCACGACGAACCCGGGTCGCAGGGCGGCATGGTCGGTCCCCCAGCCGCAGGCGAGGTCGGTGTCGATGGTCAGCCGCGAGTGCCCGCTCAGGCTGGCCAGCGTGGCCCTTCGGTTGCCGGTGACGACGACCGGGCGCATGTCACCGGACAGGCCCGGGTCGCCGTGACCGTGCAGACACCCCTGGACGAAGCTCCGACCGTCGTCACCGAGGTCGGTCTGGAGCCAGAGGGGGTGGGCACGGCGCTCCTTGACCGTGACCCCGCGCATGCCCTTGCGCTTGACCTCGAGCATGCAGTCGTCGGAGTCGACGTAGCGACGCACCCGCACCTTGTAGCGGCGGCGGCGTCCCTGGAGGTGCGCCCGGTACGTCACGAAGTCCTCGGTGTCGAAGTAGACCGACGAGTAGCCGAACAGCCGCCGGCCGTCGATCTCCAACGACGTCCAGGAGTCGTCGAGCTCGGCGACGAGCCGGGTGAACGTGTCCACCGCTACGACGTACTTCCGGTCCACGCGGGTCAGCAGGGCGGCCCCACGGTCGAGGGTCCGCAGGTCGATGGCCGGCAGGGTGCCGACGGCGCGGATGACCTGCTCCGACGTGGTCGAGAGCGGCACGATCCGGCCCGCCTCGACGCCCAGGAGGGCGGTCACACGATGGCCTCGTGCCGGTCGCGCTCCGCGCGGTTGAACCTGGGCCCCCTGAATCTCGCGACCTTCAGACCGGGCTCGGTGACCCGGGGCACCTTCACCACCGGGATGTAGCGCACGTCGACGACGGTGGTGTCCTTGACGTAGTCGGTCTCGCGCACGAAGAGCCGCTTCACCTTGCAGCCCAGGCGTCGTTCGAGCTCGGTCTTCAGGTGCGCCTCGGTCGGGAAGACCATGTCGAGGGTCACCACCTGCCGCCTCGCCCGTGGCGTCACCCAGCGGTTGTCGAGCAGGACCATCACCCCGACGATGCCGAAGTCCAGGAGCCGGGCCAGGGGCGCGTCGTGGAAGACCATGCCGTTGATCAGGCCGAGGACGAGGGCCACGAAGTAGTAGGCACCCTCCTCCGGAGCGATCGGCTCGGACCGGAGCCGGATGATCGAGAGGATTGCGAACAGGCCGAAGCCGAACGCGACCCCGATCTTCATCTGGTTGACGATCAGCACGGCCACGCAGAAGAGGCTGATGTTGAGGGCGACGTAGGCGAGCAACAGGTCGGCTCGCCGGTTGCGGCGGTAGTACACGCCGAACGCAATGATGAAGATGCACACCAGGTCCAACAGCAGGGCCTGCCCGACGTGTCGGGTCAGTGGGGTCATCAGCACGACCATCTCGGGGTATACCTGTCTCTCGATCGGTGCGGCATACCCCCCGGTTTGCCACGCGGCCTTCACGCCGTCATGTCGCCACGATGGCTGAACGTTACGGGGAATTCAGCAAAGTTTTGCCTGAATGACGTTTCGTTCAGGTTGTCGGCAGGTTGGCGTCAAGGGACGACGGCCAGCAGCTCGCCGTGCGGGATCGAGATCCAGCCGTCGGGGTCGGCGGCCCAGGAGCGCCAGGCCGCGGCGACGGAGGCGAGCTCCTGCTCGTCCGCCCGCCCCTCGCGCAGCAGCTGGTCGGCCAGGGCCGAGCCGGTGACCCGCTCCGCCCACATCCCACCCCACCAGGCCCGGGTCTCCGGGGTGGCGAAGCACCAGGTGCTGGAGGTCGCCGTGACCTGGCCCAGCCCCGCGGCGTGTGCCCAGGCCAGCAGGTGCCGGCCGGCGTCCGGCTCGCCGCCGTTCGCCCGCGCGGCGGCCTGGTAGAGCTCGAGCCAGCGGTCGAGACCGGGCAGCCGCGGGTACCACGCGAACGCCGCGTAGTCGCTGTCGCGCACCGCCACCACTCCCCCCGGTCGGGTCACCCGCGCCATCTCGCGCAGCGCGGCCACCGGGTCGGCCACGTGTTGGAGCACCTGGTGGGCGTGCACGACGTCGAACCCGTCGTCGGGCAGGTCGAGGGCGTGCACGTCACCCACCCGCACGTCGATGTCGGCGATGCCCTGTCGCTCGAGCTCGGCCCGGGTCAACGCGGCCGCGTCGTCGTTGATCTCGAGCGCGACGACCTCGCCCACGAGCCCGGCCAGGTCCGCGGTGATCGTGCCCGGTCCCGAGCCGACGTCGAGCAGCCGGTCGGTCGGTCGCAGGTGCGGCAGGAGGTACGCCGCACTGTTGGCCGCCGTACGCGCGCGGTGGGAGCGGAGCACGCTCTCCGCGTGCCCGTGGGTGTAGGTCACCGGCTGCTCCTCTGCGGGCGGGTCTCGCTGCGGACGCGGGGTCAGCGAGTGGCGGTGCCCTCGACGTAGTCGCTGTCGTGGCTCTTGACCCACGACATCAGCTTGCGCAGCTCGCGGCCGGTCTCCTCGATCGGGTGCTGCTCGCCCTGGGCGCGCAGGGCCTTGAACTCCGGGCCGCCGGCGTCCTGGTCGTCGATGAAGCGCTGGGCGAAGGATCCGTTCTGGATGTCGGCCAGGACCGCCTTCATGTTCTCCTTCACG
>JAWWPM010000027.1:0-6867 GCA_033854915.1 Nocardioidaceae bacterium | reverse complement strand
TGGGTCGAGCTGGTCCCGGTCGACGGCGGCAACGTCACCTTCACGAGGAAGTAGCCTCCACCGGCCCGGTGGACCGACCGTCGAGCGGGGCGGTCGGCAGCTGCACGCCCTCCTCGGCGAGGGCGCGCAGGCCCGACAGGATGAAGGCGATCGCGATCTCCACCCGCTCGGCCTCGGCATCGGCGTCGTCCGACGTCGACACGCTCGTGCCCGAAGACGACATGGCGCCGAAGAAGATCCGCGCGAAGGTGTGCTGCATCTGGGCGTTGAGCTTCCAGTCGCCGGCGCTGAGCACCGCGCTGACGATGTCGAGCACGTAGGCGAACGTCGAGCGTTCCTCCTGCTCGCGGAAGCGCTCGTAGCCCAGCACCGACGGGCCGTCCTGGATCACGATCCGGCTGTACGACGGCTGCCGGACCACCTCGAGGAACGCGTGCAGACCCGACAGCGCCTTCTGCCACGGGTCCTGGTGCCCCTTCAGCGACGACTGGATCGACGCCGCGCCGGCGGACTCCACCCGCTCGAAGACCGCCTCGAACAGGGCTTGCTTGCCGGAGTAGTGGTGGTAGAGCGCGCCCTTGGTCACCCGGGCCTCGGCCACGATCGCGTCCAGCGAGGTGGCGGCGTACCCGTGCTCGGTGAACAGCCCCTCGGCGGCGTCCACCAGGGCGCGCCGCGTCGACGCGGAGTACTGCGCCCGGCGGCTCGTCCCGGGCAGTGGCGGGACCTTGGGCGCCAGCCGGCGCGCGCTCTTGGTCATCGGCGCAGTCTAGGTGGCCCCGACGTGGGCGGGGTCACATCCCCAGCCTTTGCATACCCACAGTCCCTTGCATACTCTTAGTACGTACCAACGGTATGTGAGTCTGGAGAGAGGACCAGCGCGTCCTCCTCGACCCACCGACGAGAGGAGTGGCCATGACCTGGACCACCTTCCACCACCGCGGAGAGGTGCTCCGCACCGTGACCCACACCGCCGACGCCCGTCGCGACGGCATCCTGCCGATGGACGTCCCGGGCGTCGCCGAGACCTTCGGCGACGAGCTGACCCTGCTCGGCGCCCTGCAGCTGCGCTGGCACACCCGCCTGTCGGGCCACATCGAGCGCGAGCTGCTCAAGCAGCCCCTCGACCTCGACCGGGCCGTGATCGCCGCGTGGCACGCCACTGCGGACGAGCTGCCCGGCACCCGCGCGATCATGGACCACTACCGCGCCGAGCCGCTCGACGAGCCGATGGCGTTCATGACGGCCACCTCCGCCGCCAAGGAGCGGGTGCTGCTCGCCGCCATGGCCGGCCGGGCCGGGGTCGACACCACCGCCACGGCGGCGGCCGGCCGGACGCTCGAGGACCGGGCCAGGCAGACGTGGACACCGACACCGGCGCGGGTCGGGGTCGCCGACCACCGCGGCCCCGGACTGCTCCGCCGGATCCGCGCGCACGTCGCGGCCTGAGGTCATCGCGGGCATGATGGCTGCATGCCGGAGAGCAGGGCCGAGATCAGGGCGGGGATGCTGCTGCTCGCGTCCCCCGAGCTGGTCGACCCGAACTTCGCCGACACCGTCGTGCTGCTGCTCGACGCCGACGAGGGCGGCGCCATGGGCGTGGTCCTCAACCGCCCGTCGCCGGTCCCGGTGATCTCGGTGCTCGCCGACTGGGGTGACCTGGTCGCCGAGCCGGAGGTGCTGTTCCGAGGCGGGCCCGTCTCGCCCGAGGGTGCTCTTGCGGTCGCCCTGGTCCGCGACCCGTCGGCGGTCCCGCCCGGGCTGCGGCCGGTCACCGACCGGCTCGCGATCGTCGATCTCGACGCCTCGGCCGACGACCTCGACGCGGCCGTGGACGGGATGCGGATCTTCGCGGGTTACGCCGGCTGGGGGGCCGGTCAGCTGGAGGGCGAGATCGAGGGCGGCGACTGGTACGTCGTACCCGCACTGCCGCCGGACCCGTTCCGCGCCGACCAGTCCGACCTCTGGCGCGCGGTGATGCGGCGCCAGCCGGGCGAGCTTGCCTGGCACATGAACCGGCCGGTCGACCCCGAGCTCAACTGAGCGTTGCGACCTGCAGGTGCTCGCGGGTGAGGAACGCCCGCCGCAGGTCCTCCGGCAGCCCCTCGAACGGCGAGGTCTGGGACCGGTGCTCGGCCATCGCGCGCTCCCGCGCGGCGAGATGGCTCGAGGTGTCGACCACCAGGTCGATGTCGTCGTCGGGGGTGCCGAGGTCCGCGAGCCGGAGGTGTGCCATGTCGGGTCGCAGCGACACCATGTGCTCGACCCAGCGCGACATCAGGCTGCGCGGTATGCCATGGAGGTAACCCGGCACCTGATGCGTGGTGGCGACGTGCACGGCTGCGTCCCGCACGCGCACGTGGTCGCGGTGGCCGTCGCTCCCGTCGAGGGTGACGATGACGTCCGGCTCCTCGGTGTCGACCGCACGCGCTACCGCCTCGACCACGGCCTGCTCGTCGGCCGCCACCAGCGAACCGGCGGGCGGATCGCCTTCCATGCCGGAGTCGCCGAAGCCGAGCAGCACCACCTCGGCGACCCCCATCGCCTCAGCGGCGCGCCGGAGCTCGGCCTCTCTCACGTCGCCGAGAGTGGCCTCGGAGAGGTCAGTGTCCGCGGTCGCCTCGCCCGCCTCGCCCCGGGTGGCGCAGACCACGGTGGTCCGCCAGCCCGCGGCGGCTGCGGCCAGGAGCAGCGAGCCACAACCGAACGTCTCGTCGTCGGGGTGGGCGACGACCACCATCAGCCGCGGGGGGTCGTGGCGTGGCACTACCGCATCGAACATGTGAGCTCCTCGATCTCTCAGGCCATGGTGCCCGGTGGGCCGACCGTGGCGGAAGGCGCCGGGCCCCTGGCCCGGCTCGCCGACTCCGGATCGGCCTCCGCGCTGTCGTAAGGTGGAGGCGTGCCTCAGATCGGATTCTCGACCGCGACCGCCGTCGACGAGCGGATCGAGGAGCGCACGGTCCCGACCGACGACGGTGACCACGAGCGCTTCAGCCACTACGTCGACAAGCACAAGCTCACCGAGGCAATGGTGATGGGCACCCCGGTGGTCGCGCTCTGCGGCAAGGTGTGGGTGCCCAGCCGGGCGCCGGAGAAGTTCCCGGTGTGTCCGGAGTGCAAGGAGATCTGGGGCGAGATGCAGCCCGGTGGCGGGGACAACCCCGGGGGCCGCGGAGACTCGACCGAGTGAGCGGACGGCACGAGGCCGTCCCACCGTCACCCGCACTCACCCCGGCCTGGCCGGAGCGGGCCGCCTGGGGCACGGCGCCCCTGCTGCGCGCGTGGCAGACGGCGGCCCTCACCGACTACGTCGAGCGCGCCCCCCGCGACTTCCTCGCGGTGGCGACCCCCGGCGCGGGCAAGACCACCTTCGCCCTGTCGGCCGCCGCGGAGCTGCTCGGCCGGCGGATCGTCGACCGGATCGTCGTGGTCGCCCCGACCGAGCACCTCAAGCTGCAGTGGGCCGAGGCAGGCGCGCGGGCCGGCGTACCCCTCGACCCGACGTACTCCGCCGGCTCGGGCAAGACCTCGGCCGACTACGTCGGGGTCGCGGTGACCTACGCCGGCGTCTCGGTGAACCCGCTCGCGATGCGGATCCGCACGGAGCGCTTCAAGACCCTGGTGATCCTCGACGAGGTGCATCACGCCGGTGACGCGCTGTCGTGGGGTGAGGCGGTCCGCGAGGCGTTCGAGCCGGCGACCCGGCGGCTGGCCCTGACCGGCACGCCGTTCCGCTCCGACGTCAACCCGATCCCGTTCGTCACCTATGCCCCCGGCAGCGACGGCATCCCGCGGTCGGTCGCGGACTTCACCTACGGCTACGGCCATGCGCTGGCCGACCACGTCGTACGCCCGGTGCTGTTCCTGGCCTACTCCGGCGAGCTGACCTGGCGGACCCGCGCCGGCGACGAGATCGCGGCGCGGCTCGGTGAGCCGCTGACCAAGGACCTCACCGCGCAGGCGCTGCGGACCGCGCTGGACCCGAAGGGGGAGTGGATCCCGTCGGTGCTGGCCGCGGCGGACCGCCGGCTCACGGAGGTACGACGTCATGTGCCCGACGCGGGTGGGCTGGTGATCGCCACGGACCAGGACGCGGCCCGCGCCTACGCGGCGCTGCTGAAGAAGGTGACCGGTGAGGCGCCCACCGTGGTGCTGTCGGACGAGAAGACCGGCTCGAAGAAGATCGCCGCGTTCACCGACTCCGAGGCGCGCTGGATGGTCGCGGTGCGGATGGTCAGCGAGGGCGTCGACATCCCGCGGCTCGCGGTCGGTGTCTATGCCACGAGCACGGCCACCCCGCTGTTCTTCTCGCAAGCCGTGGGTCGTTTCGTTCGCGCCCGGGCCCGGGGGGAGACTGCCTCGATCTTCGTGCCGTCGATCCCCAACCTGCTCGGCTTCGCCGCCGAGATGGAGCTCGAGCGCGACCATGTGCTCGGCCGGCGGATCACCGACGAGGACGACCTCTACGCCGCCGAGCAGGACCTGCTCGCCCGCGCCAACGCCGACGTCGGCGCCTCCGACGAGCTGGAGGGATCGTTCGAGGCGCTGGGCTCCGAGGCCCGCTTCGACCGGGTGGTCTACGACGGAGGCGAGTTCGGGCACGAGGGTGTCGTGCACGTCGGGTCGGAGGAGGAGATGGACTTCCTGGGCATCCCCGGGCTGCTCGACCACGAGCAGGTGCGCGAGCTCCTGCACCACCGCCAGCGCTCACGTCGTACGACGTCGAGTGAGGCCGAGCCGATGCGTGAGGTCTCCACCCACGAGCAGCTGGCCATCCTGCGACGCGAGCTCAACGGCCTGGTCGCCGCCTGGCACCACCGCACCGGACAGGCGCACGGGATCACCCACTCCGCGCTGCGCAAGGAGCTCGGGGGCCCCGCCGCCGCCATCGCCAACGCCGACCAGCTCCACGCCCGGATCAACCGCCTCCGCGAATGGGCCTCCCGCCCCACCGGGTAGTGGCCCCCTCCTGGGAGACCCTCCCCTCCTGGGATAGTCCGTGACGATCAGCAGGTCGATCGGACGGGTTTCCCTGCTTTTCGTCACGGACTATCCTTTCGTCACCCTGATATCTCTGACTAGAGTCAGACAATGGTCACCGAGGCGGATCCGACCATCGACACCCTGCGCCGGTTCAACCGGGCCTGGAGCCAGCGGGTCGGGGCGCTGGAGGACTCCTTCCTCGGCACCGGTCGCTCGCTGGGCGCCTCGCGGCTGCTGTTCGAGATGGGCAGCGATGGTGCCGGAGTGCTCGACCTGCGGCGCCGGTTGGGCCTGGACTCCGGCTACCTCAGCCGGCTCCTGCGCGGGCTTGAGGACGAGGGGCTGGTCGAGGTGCGCCCCGACCCCGCGGACCAGCGCCGCCGGTTCGTCGTACCCACGGCGTCCGGGCGTCGGGCAGTGGCCCGGCTCGACGACCGGTCGGAGCGCCGGGCCTTCGACCTGGTCCAACCGCTCGGGCCGTCGCAGCGGCGGCGCCTGGTCGAGGCACTCGACATCGCGGGGCGCCTGATCCGGGCGGCCACGGTCTCACTCGAGCGGGCGCCCGCGGGCTCGCCCGACGCGGTCAGCGCCGTCCGCCGCTACTTCGCCGAGCTGGACGCGCGCTTCCCAGGTGGCTTCGACGCCGGTGACGCCGCGACGTCCGACGTAGCCGGGATGTCGCCGCCGTACGGCGTGTTCCTGGTCGGTCGCGTCGACGGCGAGGTGATGGCCTGCGGAGGTCTCCAGCGGCACCGCCGCACGATCGGCGAGATCAAGCGGATGTGGATCTCGCCGGAGTGGCGGGGCTGCGGGATCGGCGCCCGGATGCTGGCCGCCCTCGAGGACGAGGCGCGAGGGCTCGGCTATCGCACGGTTCATCTGGACACCAACGGCACTCTGGTCGAGGCGATCGCGATGTACGGCCGGTCCGGCTACCACCCGATCGAGCGCTACAACGACAACCCCTACGCGCAGGCCTGGTTCGCCAAGCCCCTGCCTGGGGACTATCCCGAGTGGGCGAGGGGGAGCACCCGGTAGGGGATCTGGGTGGCGAGCGCGATCACGGTGGAGCTGCGCACGATCGCGGGGTCCTTGAGCACCAGGTCGATGACCCGCTGGAGGTCGGAGTTGGAGCGGGCGACGACCCGGGCCCAGAGATCGCCGGCGCCGGTGATGGTGTGCGCCTCGAGCACCTCGGGGATGGTCGCCAGGTGCCGGGCGACGGCGTCGTGGCCGCCGTGCTCGGCGCTGTCCTGCCGGATCTCCAGGGTCAGGAAGGCCGTGACCGGGAACCCGAGGGCCTCCGGCGAGAGCTCCGGCCCCCAGCCGGTGATGACCCCGGCGGCGCCCAGCTTGTCGAGCCGGGCCTGCACGGTGCCGCGGGCCACGCCGAGGCGCCGCGAGGCCTCCAGTACCCCGATCCGCGGGTCGTCGGCGAAGAGGGCGAGCAACCTGCGGTCAAGATCATCCATGTCATGCTCCTCGGCTGGACAGATTGCGCGACGATTCGCCGTACTGTTGCGCCGGTTGTCGTCACCCGGCAAGGTGGCGCCATGACGACGACCCATGACACCCCGTCCACCGGTGGCGCCCTCACCGCCGACGAGCTCAAGGCCGACCTCACTGTGGACCAGCTCAAGCAGCTGGTCGGCCTCGTCGAGTACGACGCGTCCAGCGACCCGTTCCCGGTCACCGCGATGGACTACGTCGGCTTCGTGGTCGGCAACGCCACCCAGACCGCGAAGTTCTACCAGCTGGCGCTGGGCATGGACCTCGAGGCCTACTCCGGACCCGAGACCGGCAACCGCGACAGCAAGTCCTACGTGCTCCGCTCCGGCAGCGCCCGCTTCGTGTTCACCGGCGGGGTCACGCCCGACAGCG
>JAWWPM010000026.1:0-3197 GCA_033854915.1 Nocardioidaceae bacterium | reverse complement strand
AGGTCGAGGAGTCGATCGCCCCGCAGGTGCTCGAGCTGCTGGTCGAGGAGCTCGGCATCACCGACGACGAGGTGTTCCGGATCGACGGGCTGCTCGACCTGGTCGGGCTGCACAGCATCGCCGACCTTCCGCGCGAGGACCTCAAGTACCCGGCCTTCGTCCCGACCACCCATCCCCGGCTCGCCGAGGTCGAGTCCGCGGCGCCGGTCGACGTGTTCAAGGCGACGTCGCGGTACGACGTACTGCTGCACCACCCCTACGACTCGTTCGCCACGTCGGTCCAGCGCTTCGTGGAGCAGGCCGCCGCCGACCCCCACGTGCTCGCGATCAAGCAGACGCTCTACCGCACCTCGGGCGACTCCCCGATCATCGACGCCCTGGTCGTCGCTGCGGAGGCGGGCAAGCAGGTGCTGGTGATCGTCGAGATCAAGGCCCGCTTCGACGAGGAGGCCAACATCCGCTGGGCCCGCAAGCTCGAGCAGGCGGGCTGCCACGTCGTCTACGGGCTGGTCGGGCTCAAGACCCACTGCAAACTGGCGATGGTGGTCCGCGACGAGGCGACCAGTGGCGGGGGCATCCGCAGGTACACCCATATCGGCACCGGCAACTACAACAGCAAGACGGCGCGGCTCTACGAGGACTTCGGGCTGATCACGACCAACGACGTCATCGGCGAGGACGTCGCGCACCTGTTCAACAACCTGAGCGGCTACTCGCGCAACCCGTCGTACGACCGTCTCCTGGTCGCCCCCGACTCCCTGCGCACCGGGCTCGTCGAGCGGATCCACCGCGAGATCGACCACCATCGCAACGGCCGCCCGGCCGGCATCCGGTTCAAGGCCAACTCCGTCGTCGACGAGTCCGTCATCGACGCGCTCTACCTCGCCTCGCAGGCGGGTGTCGCCGTCGACCTGCTGGTGCGCGGCATCTGTGCGCTGCGCCCCGGGGTCACGGGCCTGTCCGAGAACATCCAGGTGCGGTCCGTGGTCGGGCGGTTCCTGGAGCACAGCCGCATCTACTGGTTCGCGAACGGCGGTGACCCGAGCGTCTGGATCGGCTCGGCCGACCTGATGCACCGCAACCTCGATCGACGCGTGGAGGTGCTGGTCCAGGTGCCCAGCGAGGACAACGCAGCCCAGATCTCGAGCCTGCTCGACCTCGCCTTCGCGCCCTCCACGTTCGCCTGGCTGCTCGCCAGCGACGGCAGGTGGGCGAGCAACAACGGCACCGACCATCTGCAGGAAATGCTGATCGAGCAGCAGCGGCGCCCTCGCTCGGTCGGCTGACCCCGCACAAACCCGCCGTCCACGACACCGAGGGGGATTGCGCCTGCACGGGTGCGCGCCCGTAGCATGATCGGCGTTCGCGTCCCCCTCACCAGGAGTACGTCGTGGCTCTGCGCCTACGTCCGACGGACACGTCGTTCTACGACCTGTTCACCATCTCCGCCCAGCACCTTGTCACCGGAGCGGCTCTGCTCGCCGAGATGATCGTCGAGGGCGCCGACCGGTCCGACGTCGCCCGGCGGATGCGGGAGGCCGAGCACCAGGCCGACGAAAACACCCACGCCATCGTGCGCAGGGTGAACAGCAGCTTCGTGACGCCGTTCGACCGCGAGGACATCTACGCGCTGGCGTCCGGTCTCGACGACGTGATGGACATGCTCGACGAGGTCGTCGACCTGATCCTGCTCTACGAGGTCGTGCACATCCCGTCTGAGTTCCTCACCCAGCTCGAGGTGATCCAGCGCTGCGCGGAGATCACCGCCGAGGCGATGCCGCGGCTCCGGTCGCTGACCGACCTCGACGAGTACTGGATCGAGATCAACCGCCTCGAGAACGCCGGTGACAAGACCTACCGGCACACCCTCGCCAAGCTGTTCAGCGGCGACTACAAGGCCATCGAGATCCTCAAGCTGAAGGACATCACCGAGTCGCTCGAGGGCGCCATCGACGCGTTCGAGAAGGTCGCCAACATCGTGGAGCAGATCACGGTCAAGGAGTCCTGACTTGGACCTCGCGATCGTCATCACGGTCGTCGTCGTCGCTCTCGCCTTCGACTTCACCAACGGCTTCCACGACGCCGCCAACGCCATCGCCACGTCGGTGTCGACGCGCGCGCTGACCCCGCGGGTCGCGCTGATCCTGGCCGCGGTCATGAACCTCGTCGGCGCCTTCCTGGGCCAGAAGGTCGCGCACACGGTCTCCGACGTGATCGTCCCGCCGGACGGCCGGGAGGGACTGGTCGTCGTCCTCGCGGGGCTGCTCGGCGCCATCACCTGGAACCTGATCACGTGGTACTTCGGATTGCCGTCGTCGTCCACCCACGCGCTGATCGGAGGCCTGGTCGGCGCCGCCCTCGCCGCCGGCACCACCGTGCACTGGTCGACCATCGTCGACAAGGTCGTGGTCCCGATGGTGCTCTCACCACTGGTCGGGTTCGCCCTCGCCTTCGCGGTGATGCTGGCGATCATGTGGACCTTCCGGCGGCGCAACGCCCATCGGGTGACCCGCGGGTTCCGCCTCGCGCAGACCGTCTCGGCTTCGGCCATGGCGCTCGGGCACGGCCTCCAGGACGCCCAGAAGACGATGGGCGTGATCTTCCTGGCGTTGATCACCGGCGGCTACCTCTCGGCCGACACCAAGGACCTGCCGCTGTGGGTGATCGCGGTCTCGGCCGGTGCGATCTCTCTCGGCACCTACTCCGGTGGCTGGCGGATCATGCGCACCCTGGGTCGCAAGATCATCCACCTCGACCCGCCCCACGCCTTCGCGGCCGAGGCCGTGGGCGCCTCGGTGCTCTACGCCACGGCATTCCTCTACCAGGCCCCGGTCTCGACGACCCACGTGATCACCTCGGCGATCATGGGCTCCGGTGCCACCCGCCGCGTCTCGGCCGTCCGCTGGGGCATGGCCCGCTCGATCGTGAGCGCCTGGGTGCTCACCTTCCCGGCCGCCGGCTCTGCCGCCGCCCTCTGCTTCCTGGTCCTGCACCCCTTCCTCGGCTGACCCCCTTCCTGCGATAGTCCGTGACGAAAAGCATGGCCCCAGACACGAAATGGATGCGTTTCGTCACGGACTATCCCGCGATCAGGATCAGCCGGCGCGGTGACGGAGCAGCCGCTCCCGCTGCCTCACCGAGAGGGCGCGACGCTGGCCAACGGTCTCGGTGGGGATCCACCATGACGGTTTCTCGAT
>JAWWPM010000025.1:0-10059 GCA_033854915.1 Nocardioidaceae bacterium | reverse complement strand
GCTGTCGGCCGTCTCCGCCTTGAAGAACTCCGGGATGTAGTCGAACATGAACCGCTTGCCCTCGGAGTTCTTCAGGATGCCGCCGTCACCGCGCACCGACTCCGTGACCAGCAGCCCCTTCACCGACGGCGGCCACACCATGCCCGTCGGGTGGAACTGCACGAACTCCATGTTGATCAGCTTTGCGCCGGCCCGTAGGGCCATGGCGTGGCCGTCACCGGTGTACTCCCAGGAGTTCGAGGTGACCTTGAAGCTCTTGCCGATGCCGCCGGTGGCGAGGATGACGGCCGGTGCCTCGAAGGTGATGAAGCGGCCGGTCTCGCGCCAGTAGCCGAACGCGCCGGAGATCCGGCCGGATCCGTCCTCGTCCTTGAGCAGGTCGGTGATCGTGCACTCCATGAACACGTCGACGCCGAGCTGTACGGCGCGCTGCTGCAGCGTGCGGATCATCTCCAGGCCGGTGCGGTCCCCGACGTGAGCGAGCCGCGCGTAGCGGTGACCACCGAAGTCGCGCTGCGAGATCAGCCCGTCCTTGGTGCGGTCGAACAGCGCACCCCAGTCCTCGAGCTCGAGGACGCGCTCGGGCGCCTCCTGGGCGTGGAGCTGGGCCATCCGCCAGTTGTTGAGCATCTTGCCGCCGCGCATGGTGTCGCGGAAGTGCACCTGCCAGTTGTCGTCGGGCCACAGGTTGCCCAGCGCGGCAGCGGCGCCACCCTCGGCCATCACCGTGTGGGCCTTGCCGAGCAGCGACTTGCAGACCAGGGCCACCCGGGCGCCTGCCTCGTGGGCGGCGATCGCCGCGCGGAGACCGGAGCCGCCGGCGCCGATCACCACGACGTCGTACGTGTGCTTCTCGACGTCGCCGCCGGTGCCGGTCGACGTCGCGGGAGTCGTGGTCATCAGAAGAACCTCGGGTCGGAGAAGGCTCCGGAGGAGATCAGGAGCACGTAGAGGTCGGCGAAGGCGACCGAGAACAGGGACAGCCACGCGAAGCGGGCGTGGTGGGGGTTGATCTTGGAGACCCACGTCCATGCCTTGTAGCGCACCGGGTGCTTGGAGAAGTGGCGGAGCCGGCCGCCGAGGACGTGACGGCAGGAGTGGCACGAGAGGGTGTAGAGCCAGATCAGCACGATGTTGACCAGGAAGACCAGCGAGCCAAGACCCATGTGGAACCAGTGGTCGTTCTCGTCGCGGAAGGTCAGCACGGTGTCGTAGGTCAAGATCAGCGAGACCACGACGGCGGCGTACCAGAAGTAGCGGTGGATGTTGTTGAGGATCAGCGGTAGCCGGGTCTCGCCCGAGTAGGACTTGTGCGGCTCGGCCACGGCGCAGGCGGGCGGGCTCATCCAGAAGGCGCGGTAGTAGGCCTTGCGGTAGTAGTAGCAGCTCATCCGGAAGCCGAGCGGGAAGATCAGCACGATCAGCGCGGCCGACAGCGGCCACCAGCCGAACGGCTGACCGAAGTCCGAGCTGCCCTTGACGCACTCACCCAGGCAGGGCGAGTACAGCGGCGAGAGGTAGGGCGCCTGGTAGTAGTGGCTGCCCATGAACGCGCGGACCGTCGCGTAGATGACGAAGGCGCTGAACACGACGAACGTGGTCAGCGGAGCGATCCACCACCGGTCGGTCCGCAGCGTCTTCGCCTCGATGCGGGCCCTGGTGGGGCCGTGCACTCCAGTTGACATCGTCGTCCTTCCAAGACTGAGCCAAGAATCGGGCGCGCCTCCGCGACGTCAGGCGCGAGCACACGGCAACTTATCGCGGCACCTGTCCGAGCGCCGTACCCGGGTCGTGTGAGATTTCGGACGGAGACCCGGACCGGGACGCTCTCAGCGACGTCGCCTGCGGGCAAGGGCCACAAGTCCCACGGTGGCCGCCGCACCCGCCACGAAGGCCAGCCTGGGGTCGGCGCCGACCCGGGCGCCTCCATCGGCAGTGGCGGTGACCCCGGCGGCAGCCAGCTGGGGCGCGGCGACACGAGCGCGGAGGGCCAGCGCGTCGGACGTCGTCGGCGTGCGTACGGCGTCACGAGCGGCCCGCGCGGGACGTGAGGTGTGCGCCCAGGCGGCCGCGTACATCACGACGCGCGAGAAGTAGTTGATCCAGACCAGGAGGACAAGGGCGATCCCGAACGCCTGGAAGGCCGGCTGGTTCTGCGTAGCGCGAAGCAGGTAGCTGGACGCCAGCTTGAGCACCTCGAAGCCGAGGCCGCCGAGCAGCGCGCCCTGCCAGAGCGCACGCCGCGGCGTGTGCGGCCGGGCCAGCAGTCGGAACAGTGCGTAGAAGAGCAGCATGTCGGCCCCGACGCCGACGACGACGCCAAGAACGTGGACCAGCCAGCTCAGCTGATGCCCCAGGCCGATCAGGTCCAGCACCTTGTCGGAGTAGCCGACCACGACGCCGGTCACCGCGACACTCACCATCAGGGTCAGCCCGATGATCACCAAGGTGACCAGGTCGCGCACCTTCCCGACGAAGAAGTTGGGGAACTCGCTGCGGGGCATCTCGAAGACCACCTCGAGCGCGCTCCGCATGCCCGACAGCCAACCGAGGCCGGCGTAGAGCACGCCCACGAGACCCAGCAGCCCGACGGTGTTGGCAGCGTGCTCGATGGAGGCGAGGGTGATCGTCCCGGTGGCGTGCGGGTCGTCGCTGACGATGCCGGGCAGGACGCCCTGGATGGCGGTGACCAGGTTGTCCTGGGCGGAGGAGTCCACCCGTGCGATGTAGCCGACCACGAAGAAGGCGAGGGCCAGGATCGGGAAGAAGGACAAGAACGCGAAGTAGGTGACGGCGCCGGCCTGGGCCGAGCCGTTGACCCGGCCGTAGTGGACCTGCATCCGGACCAGATGGTCGACCAGGGGCGAGCGCTCACGGGCGCGCCCGAGCAGGGCCTTGGCCCGCGCCAACGGCGACGCCATCAGCCCGGAGGGCCGGTGAGCACGAAGTCGTGGGTGGCCTTCCACCCCTGGTCGCCATGGTGCATGTAGAGGTGGAAGTCGGTGACCGGGAACTCGAAGTCGAAGTCCGCCATCTCGTCGAAGGCCCGGTCGAGACGGTCGTCGTCGAGGTGGTGGGCCACGGTCACGTGCGGGTGGTAGGGGTAGCTGAGGGTCAGCCCGAGCGGGCCCGAACGGCAGGCGTCGGCAAGCTGCTCGGTCTGGGAGATGCCGCGGACCAGGTTGATGAAGACGACCGGCGAGACCGGACGGAAGGTCCCCGAACCCCGCAGGTGGACGGCGTACGACGTGAGCCGCGCGGCCACCTCGTCGAGGTGCTCCTCGATCCGTGGCAGCTGCCCGGCATCGACCTCGACCGGCGGCACCAGCGTGATGTGGGTGGGGATGGCGGCGCCCTGGGAGTCGCCGTTGGCGACCCGGAAGTCCTGGAGCCGGCTTCCCCAGGGTTCGGGAACGGCCAGGGAGACACCGATCGTTGGCACGTGCCTGCCCCTACGCGCCGGTCGCCCGCGAGACCGCGGCGAAGCCGACCCGCTGGTAGACGTCGCGCAACGTCGCCTCGGCGATCTCCGCTGCCGCCTGGCGACCACGCTCGAGGATCTCGGTCAGGTGGGTCTGGTCGCCCAGCAGCTCGAGGGTGCGGTCGCGGAACGGCGTCACGAACTCGACCACCAGGTCGGCGAGGTCCTTCTTGAGGTCGCCGTAACCGCGTCCGTCGTACTCCTGCTCGAGGTCGTTCACGGCCAGCCCGGACAGCGCCGAGAAGATGGTCAGCAGGTTGGAGACGCCGGGCTTCTCGTCGGGGTCGAAGACGATCTCGGATCCGGAGTCGGTGACGGCGGACCGGATCTTCTTGGCGCTGACCCGCGGGTCGTCGAGCAGCTCGATGATGCCGGCCGGCGAGGACGACGACTTCGACATCTTGGCTGTCGGCTCCTGCAGGTCGGTGATCTTGGCGGTGGCCTTGAGGATGTAGGGCTCGGGCAGCCGGAAGGTCTTCTTGTAGCGGTGGTTGAACCGCTGGGCGAGGTCGCGGGTCAGCTCGAGGTGCTGGCGCTGGTCCTCACCGACCGGCACGAAGTGCGGCCGGTAGAGCAGGATGTCGGCGGCCTGCAGGACCGGGTAGGTGAACAGGCCGACGCTGGACGCGCCCTCGCCACCCTTGGCCGACTTGTCCTTGAACTGCGTCATCCGGCGAGCCTCACCGAAGCCGGTCAGGCACTGCAGCACCCAGCCGAGCTGGGCGTGCGCCGGGATCTGGCTCTGCACGAAGATCGAGGACCGCTCGGGGTCGATGCCCATGGCGATCAGCTGCGCGGCCGCGCGCAGGGTGCGCTCGCGCAGCACCTTGGGGTCCTGCTCGACGGTGATCGCGTGGAGGTCGGCCACGAAGAAGAACGGTTGGTACTCGCGCTGGAGGTCGACCCATTGGCGCAGCGCGCCGAGGTAGTTGCCGAAGTGGAACGAGTCGGCCGTGGGCTGGATGCCGGACAGCACGCGCGGACGCGCTCCGGTGGCCACGTCGGGAACCGTCAGCTGAGGTGACGTGGTCGCGCTGGGCATGGGCTGCATTGTGTCAGGGGCGTCGAGCGCGCCGGGCCCGGGTGACCCGCACGTCGTACCGCCGCGGGAGACAACCGGGTTGCCCCGCCCGGGGCGGGGTTGGCAGGGTGCCGCCATGCCCGACGAGCCGACCGCACCCACCCTGACCGACGGCACGGTCACCCTCCGTGCGCACCGGGACGACGACGTGCCCGGCGTGATGGAGCAGGCGGTCGACCCGACCAGCGTCCGCTGGACCACCGTGCCCACGCCGTACGACGCCGACGACGCGCGGGCCTTCGTCCGCGAGGTGATGGCGGGCGGCTGGGCGAGCGGCCGCTGGGGCTTCGCCGTGGAGTACGACGGGAGGTACGCCGGGACCGTGGAGCTGCGCGACGACGGCGGGGGCCGCGCCGAGATCGCGTTCGGCTCGGCGCCGTGGGTGCGCGGCACCGGCGCGATGGAACGGGCCTGCCGGGTCCTGCTGCGTTGGGGCTTCACCGAGCAGGGCATCCGGACCGTCGTCTGGCACGCCCACGTCGGCAACTGGAGCTCGCGGCGCCTGGCCTGGCGGCTCGGCTTCTCCTTCGACGGCACCCTCCGCGGCTTCCTCCGGCACCGCGGCGAGCTCGTCGACGCCTGGTCGGGCACCTTGTTGTCCACCGATGACGGGAAGCCACGCACCACCTGGCTCCAGGTGCCGGTCCTCACCGACCGCGTCGTCCGGCTCCGCCCGCTCCGCGACGACGACCTGGGGCGGATCGTCGAAGCCGCCGGGGACGAGCGCACCCGTCGCTGGCTGGGCCGGATGCCGTCGCCGTACACCCGGGCCGACGCCGAGACCTGGGTGGAGCAGACCCGCGAGGCGGCCGCCTCGGGCACCGCCGTGACCTGGGCGGTCACCGGGGAGGGCGAGACGCTGCTGGCGGCGGTGAACCTGTTCGACATCGCCAGTGGCATCGACGCCGAGATCGGCTTCTGGGCGCATCCGGACGCGCGCGGGCGCGGTGTGACCACCCGGGCTTCCGCACTTGCGTTGCGGTACGGCTTCGAGGCACTCGATCTGGTGCGGATCCAGGGCCACGCGGCCCTCGGCAACACCGCGTCGCGGCACGCGCTCGAGGCGTGCGGGTTGCGCGAGGCCGGCGTCGCCCGGCTCGGCACGTTCGTCCGCCCGGAGGGCCGGGTCGACGCGATGAAGTACGACGTGCTGGTCGAGGAGTGGCGCGCGGCTCGCTGAGGCCGGGAGCAAAGGATTACGGGTCGGAACCAGGGTGTTGGCACAATGTCACAAGGCACCAGTCCAGGGGCAGACCCGACACGAGGGGGATGAGTGAGCCTGCAGTCCACGATCTCGTCGCTGCGCACCCGGCGCATGCTGACGTGGTTCGTGCCTGCCGTCGGGCTCGCGCTCTACCTGATCCTGGTCCCGCAGGTGCCCGACTTCGCCGCCCAGGCCACCCGCGCCGCCATCTTCGACCGTCTCGGCTCCGTGACCTGGTGGCCGGGCTGGTACGGCGGCATGGAGCTGCCGACCTACTCGGTGCTGGCGCCCGGGATCATGGCCACGATCGGTCACGCCGTCGGCAGCAGCGATGCCGGCGTGGCGATCACCGGTGCGATCGCCTCGGCGATCAGCATGTGGGTCGGCCATCAGCTGCTCAAGGGCTCCGCCCGGCCCCGCGCCGCGAGCGTCGCCTTCGCGGGGACCGTGCTCCTCAACCTCTTCGGTGGCCGGATCACCTTCCTGGTCGGCCTCGCCGCGGCGATGCTCGCCGTCTACGCCCTCATGCACCGGCACCCCTGGCTGGCTGGGCTGGCCACCGTCGTCAGCGTGCTGGGGAGCCCCCTCGCTGGCCTCTTCACCGGGATCGTCGCCGCCGCGGTGCTGCTCAGCGACCGCACCCGCCGGCCCCACGCCCTCGTCGTCGGCGGCGCCACCGCCCTGTCGCTGGGCGCCCTCGCGGTGATGTTCCGCAGCCCCGGCGTGATGGGGTCGCCACCCGCGCAGATCCTGTTCGCGCTCCTCGGCATCGTGCTCGTCCTGATCGCCTGCCGCAACGAGCCCACCATCCGCGCCGGCGCCCTGATCGTCGCGGTCGGCCTGCTGGTTTGCCTGGTGGTCCCCAACAGCGTCGGGCTCAACCTCACCCGGATGGTGTGGCTGCTCGCCGCGCCCCTGATCGTCGGCTACGGCCATCGCCCCGACAAGCACGTGCTCGCTCTGACCGGCCTGGCCCTGGTGTTCCCGGCAGTGGACGTGACCTGGCAGCTCGCCGAGGCCGACTCGCCGTCGGCCTCCGCGCCGTACTACCAGCCCTTGCTGGCCCAGCTCGGGCAGCGCCTCGACTCCGGTGACCGGGTGGGGCAGCGGGTCGAGGTGGTCGAGCCGCAGACCAAGGGGGCCGCCCGCTACGTCGGCGAGTCGACGCCGGTGGCCCGCGGCTGGGAGCGGCAGGCCGATGTCGTCGACAACCCGATCTTCTACAAGGACGGCGCGCTGAACGCGTCCTCCTACCGGGCCTGGCTCGACCAGCTGGCCGTCGCCTACGTCGCGGTGCCCTCGACGAAGCTCGACTTCGCGTCGGTCGACGAGGCCAAGCTGGTCGCCACCGGGCTGCCCTACCTGCACCTGGTCTGGAGCAACTCCGACTGGAAGCTCTATCGCGTGGACGACCCGGCTCCGCTGGTCCAGGGCGCGCAGATCATCTCGATGTCGGGCAACCAGCTGCGGATGCAGGTCACCCATCCCGGGTTGGTGCCGATCCAGATCCGCTGGTCCAGCCATCTCGCGGTGCTCGACGGCACCGTGCCTGTCTCGCTGGGCGTGCGAGCGCGCGGCTGTCTCTCCGAGAACGGCGACTGGACGATGCTCCACGCCCGCCGGGCCGGCACCTACGTGCTGACGTCCGACTTCGACGTGATCCCCGACCGGCAGCAGCGCGGCGGGGTGTGCCCCGACCCCGGCTCCTAGCTCCTAGTCCGCCCGGACGACGTCGCGGCGGTGCGCCCGCGCGGAGACCAGCAGGATCAGCAGGCCGGCGACCGCGAGCACGGCACCCACGAAGGACGGCGCGCGGTAGCCCCAGCCGGCGGCGATGACGAGCCCGCCCAGCCAGGCACCGACGGCGTTGCCGATGTTGAGCGAGGAGTGGTTCATCGCCGCGCCCAGGGTCTGCGCGTCGCCGGCGACGTCCATCAGGCGGAGCTGGAGGTTGACGACCAGGACCGAGGAGACCACGGCCACCAGGAAGGCCGGGAGCAGGGCCGGCCAGCCGGTCGGTGCGACCAGGCCGAAGGTCACCAGGAGCACCGCCATCGCCGCCGACGAGCCGAGCAGCGAGCGGAACACCGACCAGTCGGCCAGGGCCCCGGCGACCCAGGTCCCGGCCACCATGCCCAGCCCGAACACCAGCAGGAAGACCGGCACCGCACCGTCCGGTAGGCCGCCCACGACCGTGACCACGTTGGCGATGTAGGAGTAGAGGGCGAACATCCCGCCGAAGCCGATGGCTCCGGCCAGGAGGGTCAGCCAGGCCTGGGGCTCGGCGAACAGCCGGAGCTCGCGCCGGCCGGTGGCGTCGGCGTTGCCCGGGCAGGCGGGCACGAACGCCAGCACCAGCGCCATCGTGACCACGGCCAGCGACGCGGCCACCCAGAACGCGGAGCGCCAGCCCAGGTGCTGCCCCAGCCAGGTGGCGGCCGGAACGCCGACGACGTTGGCCACCGACAGCCCGATCATCACCATGGCGACGGCGCGTCCCTGCCGACCCGGCCTGGCCAGGTCGGCGGCCACGAGCGAGGCCACCCCGAAGAAGGCTCCGTGCGGGACGCCGTCGACGAACCGGGCGAGCAGCAGCAGCCCGTAGCTGCCGGCCAGGGCGCTGAGGGCGTTCGCCACGGCGTACGCCGTCATCAGCGCGACCAGCAGGGCGCGCCGCGGCAGGCGGGCGCCCGCGACCGCGAGCACCGGGGCCCCGACGACGACGCCGAGGGCGTACGCCGAGATCAAGTGCCCGGCCGTCGGGATGCCCACCCCCACGCCGGCGGCGATCTGAGGCAGCAGCCCCATCACCATGAACTCCGTGGTCCCGATCGCGAAGCCGCCCATGGCCAGGGCGAGGATCGCCAGGCCCGGCACCGTGGCGCGCCCGGCGTCGCTCGGGGAGGTCGTGGTGGGGGTACTCATGCTCACACCAGTGTGAAGCCGCCCCGCTCCCCCACGAATTCCCCGCGTGACGTCATACGGAGGGAGCCATAGATGGCTCTGCCCGTATGACGTCCGAGGATCAGGCCAGGGACGCCAGTGCCGCGTTGAACGTCTCCGACGGACGCATCACCTCGGACGCCAGGGCGTCGTCCGGCCGGTAGTAGCCACCGAGGTCGACGGGGTGCCCCTGGACCGCGATCAGCTCCTCGGTGATCGCCTTTTCCTCGTCGACCAGCCGGGCCGCGAGGTCGGTGAACCTCGCCGCCAGCTCGGGGTCGTCGTCCTGGCGCGCGAGCTCCTGGGCCCAGTACATCGCGAGGTAGAAGTGCGAGCCCCGGTTGTCGATGGAGCCGACCTTGCGCGACGGCGAGCGGTTCTCGTTGAGGAAGGTGCCGGTCGCGCGGTCGAGGGTCTCGCCCAGGATCCTCGCGTGCGGGTTGTCGTGCACCTCGGCGTACTTGGCGAACGACTCCGCCAGGGCCAGGAACTCACCGAGGCTGTCCCAGCGCAGGTAGTTCTCCTTGACCAGCTGCTGCACGTGCTTGGGGGCCGAGCCTCCGGCGCCGGTCTCGAAGAGCCCGCCGCCGTTGATCAGGGGCACGATCGAGAGCATCTTCGCGCTGGTGCCGAGCTCGAGGATCGGGAAGAGGTCGGTGAGGTAGTCGCGCAGCACGTTGCCGGTGACCGAGATGGTGTCCTCGCCCTTGCGGATCCGCTCGAGGGAGAAGGCGATGGCGAGCTCGGGGGCGAGGACCTGGATCTCCAGGCCGCTGGTGTCGTGCTCGGGGAGGTAGGCCCTGACCTTGGCGATCAGGTTGGCGTCGTGGGCGCGGCTCTCGTCGAGCCAGAACACCGCCGGCGCCCCGGTCGCCCGGGCGCGGGTGACCGCGAGCTTGACCCAGTCGCGGACCGGGATGTCCTTGGTCTGACAGGCGCGCCAGATGTCACCGGCTGCGACGTCGTGCTCGATCAGCACGGCCCCGGACCCGTCCAGCACGCGCACGGTGCCCGCAGTCGGGATCTCGAACGTCTTGTCGTGCGAGCCGTACTCCTCGGCCGCCTTGGCCATCAGCCCGACGTTGGGGACCGAGCCCATGGTCGACGGGTCGAGCGCGCCGTGGGTGCGGCAGTCGTCGATCGCGGCCTGGTAGACGCCGGCGTAGGAGGAGTCGGGGATCACCGCGAGGGTGTCCTGCGGCTTGCCCTCGGCGTTCCACATCTGGCCGGACGTGCGGATCATGGCCGGCATCGAGGAGTCGATGATCACGTCGGAGGGCACGTGCAGGTTGGTGATGCCCTTGTCGGAGTCGACCATCGCGAGGGCGGGCCCGGAGGACAGGCCGGCCT
>JAWWPM010000024.1:0-3667 GCA_033854915.1 Nocardioidaceae bacterium | reverse complement strand
ATCACCGGCCTGATCACCTCGGTGCAGCGCAAGATCACCCGCAAGGGCGACACGTGGGCCGTGATCACCGTCGAGGACCTCGACGGCGCCATCGACGTGCTGCTCTTCCCGGGCACCTACCAGCTCGCCGGCAGCCTGCTCGCCGAGGACGCCATCGTCACGGTGCGCGGCAAGCTGTCCCGCAACAAGGACCAGCCCGAGATCCGCGGCGAGGAGGTCACCATTCCCGACCTCGACGACGACCGCTCCGGGCCGGTCGTGGTGAGCATGCCGCTGACCCGTTGCACCCCGCCGGTGGTCGACCAGCTCAAGGAGGTGCTGCGCACCCATCCCGGCGTCACCGAGGTCCACCTCCGCCTGCTCGGCCGCGAACGCACCACCGTCATGCGCGTCGACGACCGGCTGCGGGTCGCGGCCGGCGCTGCCCTGTTCGCCGACCTCAAGCAGCTCCTTGGCCCGGGGTGCCTGAGCCGATGACGACCGGAGCGACCCACCACGCCGCGACGAGTGGGCGACAGACCTCCCCGTTCGGGGTCGCGCTGCTGGTGCTCGAGGTGCTCGTCGTCTACGCCCTGGTCGCCCTGGTGGCCGGCCTGGTCTGGGAGGCGGTCTGGGCACCGCCCGACCAGGTGGTCCAGCAGCACCAGGTCTATCCCGCCGACTACGAGGCGCTGCGCCGGATCTTCACCGGCACCGGCCTCTACGTCCTGATCGCCGCCATCGCGAGCGGAGTCACCGCGCTGGTGATCGGCCTGCTGACGAAGGGGCGCGAGCTGGTCGTGCTGCTCGGGGTCACCCTCGGCTCGGCGGTCGCGGCCGGGGTGATGCGCGAGGTCGGCATCAGCCGCGGCCCGGCGGATCCCACCACGCTCGCGGCCTCGAAGGCCGACGGTGTCCATCTGCCGGGGGCGCTCGACGTGAGCGGCTTCAGCCCCTACCTGGTGTGGCCGATGATCTCGGTGCTCGTGCTGGCGCTGGTGTTCTTCGCCCTGCCCCGCAGCCCGCACCCTCGCACCACCGAGCGGGATCTCGACACGGGAGATCCGAGCGAAGAGAGCATGTCGGGGCGCAGCCACGGGTAGGCTCCCGCCGCAGGCGCGCCGCGGGGGCGCCAGACAGCACGGGGAGCAGCACCATGTCCGAGCAGCAACCGCCCACCGAGTCACCCCACGACATGCAGGGCGGCACGCCGGAGTACCTCGACTACGGCAGTGGTGCGCCGATCCCGCCCGAGCCGGCCGGCGACCAGCCCACTGCCCGGCGCAGCCGCCGTACGACGATGCTCGTCGGCGGCGGGGTCGTCGGACTGCTCGCGCTCGGAGCCGGAGCCTGGGCGGCCTTGAGCTTCTTCCAGCAGGGGGCCCAGCCCGCCGAGGCCCTTCCGGCCTCCACGGTCGCCTACGCCAGCATCGACCTCGACCCGAGCGGCGGGCAGAAGATCGACGCGTTCCGCACCCTGGAGAAGTTCCCGGCGTTCAAGGACCAGGTCGGCATCCACAGCGTCGATGACGTGCGCCGCAAGATCGGCGAGGAGCTGATCTCGGCCAGCGGTTGCGAGCTCAGCTACGACGCCGACATCGCGCCGTGGCTCGGTGACCGGGCCGCCGTCGCCGCGGTCGACCTCGGTGACTCCCAGCCCGCTCCCGTGCTCGTGGTCCAGGCCAAGGACGACGCCAAGGCCGACGCCGGGATGCACACCCTGCTCACCTGCGGTGGCCACCCGCCCGACGACGTCGCCTACGACGTCCACGACGGCTGGGTGATCATGAGCAAGACCCAGGACGACGTGAGCAAGGTCGAGGCCGCCACGGCCAAGGGCAGCCTGGCCGACGACGCGACCTACCAGAAGTGGACCAAGGCCGTCGGTGACGCGGGTGTGGTCAACCTGTATGCCGCGCCGGCCGCGGGCGACTACCTCGCCGGGCAGCTCGGCAACC
The DNA here is from genome assembly GCA_033854915.1 of Nocardioidaceae bacterium. GTDB lineage: Bacteria > Actinomycetota > Actinomycetes > Propionibacteriales > Nocardioidaceae > Nocardioides. The sequence continues at coordinate 1,730 of JAWWPM010000024.1, read as the reverse complement.
TCCAGGACGCCTTCGGGGTCTACGGCCTGGCCAGTGGCTCCGAGGGGTTCAGCTACGACGACGCGGTGCCAGGAGCGGCTCCGTCGGCGTCGGCGAGCGCGGTCACCAGCGGCTCCTCGACCACCTTCCGGGCCAGCGCGTCCCAGGACGCCACAGACCCCTTCGGCGGGCTCCTGAAGAACTTCCAGGGCGCCGCGGCGACGATCCGGTTCACCGGCGACGGCCTCGAGCTGGCCACCGCGACCGACCCGGGCCTGTCGCAGTCCGACCTGGCCGGCGACGAGGGCGGCGCTGTGGTCTCGCGGCTGCCCGCCGACACCGCGGCTGCGCTGGGGATCAGCCTCAAGCCCGGCTGGGTGCTCTCCCTGGCCAACCGCTTCGCGTCGTACTCCGGCGACGGCAAGACCGGTCAGGACCTCCTCGACCAGCTCTCGAAGGAGAGCGGCCTGGCCCTGCCGGCCGATGCCGAGACCCTGCTGGGCACGTCGTCCGCGGTCAGCATCAGCAAGACCTTCGACTACGAGGCGATGGTCCAGTCCTCCGACCCCGCCGGTGTTCCGGTGGCGTTCACCGTCCGCGGAGACCCGGCCGCGATCGAGAAGGTGCTCGACAAGATCCGGCACCAGGCGGGGTCCGAACCCGCCTCGGTCGCGCTGCTCGGCTCCGACAGCTCCGGCGACCTCGTGGTCGTGGGCCCGACCCCGGCCTACCGCCAGGCGATCCTGGCCGGCGGCAGCCTCGGCCGGAGCGCGGCGTTCCAGAGCGTCGTACCCGAGGCAGACCACGCGAGCCAGGTGCTCTACGTCAACATCGACGACCTCGAGCACGCCATCTCACAGGCCGCGGCCGGCGACCACAGCGTGCTCGACAACGTGGCGCCGCTCCAGGCCATCGGGTTCTCCACCTGGGTCGACGGTGACGCCCTGCGCAGCTCGCTGAAGATCTCGACCGACTAGACGACGGCCGCGGCGGGCCGCCGACGTCAGTTGGGGGACCAGCGGGTGCGAGCGATGTCGGTCGCGGGGAGCGAAGGAAAGACCCGCATGGTGCGCAGCTCGCTGCGGATGACGTCGGTGACCATCACCAGCCGGATGGTGGGGTCCTCGGCCTCGAGCAGCTCCTGACGCTGGGCGAGGGTGAGCGGGGCGACGGCGGACAGCGCCCAGGAGAGGTACGCCGGGTCACGGGGCAGGTTGCCACCGGGGCGCTCGCGACCGACCTCGCCCAGGGCCACGCAGTAGTCCTCGAACGCGTCGCGGGCCGCGGCCTGGATCTGCGGCGGCACCGCCACGTCGTGCTCGGCGAGTGGCCGGACGTGCCCGACCGGGTAGGCGCCGGAGGTGTCGAGCCGGTCCAGCTCGATCCGGTCGAGCCCGACCGCGACCAGCTCGAAGGAGCCGTCCGCGAACGACTCGACCTCGGTCATCTTGACCCGGCAGCCGATCTTGAACAGCCACTGGGCACCGTGCTCACCGACCTCGTACCCCTCACGGATGCCGACCGAGCCGAAGACCCGCTCGGTCGGGTCGTCGACCCGCAGCAGATGGTGGACCATCGCCCGGTAGCGGTCCTCGAAGACCCGCAGCGGCACGCTCATCCCCGGGAACAGCACGGAGTTGAGAGGGAACATCGGGAGCGTGTCGCCCATGCTCGGCAGCGTAGCCCTTTCGGCAGACGCTTCCGGCGACCTGAGTGTCGACTCGCGCGCAAGCACGCTTCGTCGCTCGATG
>JAWWPM010000023.1:0-2857 GCA_033854915.1 Nocardioidaceae bacterium | reverse complement strand
CGTGGCGACAGCTTCGACGACGATCCCGGCCTCACGGCTCCACGGACACCACGACCGCCCGAGCATGGTCAGCGTCGGGACGATCATCTGGCTCTCCAGTGAGCTGATGTTCTTCGCTGCCCTTTTCGCGTCGTACTTCACGATCCGTTCGGTCAGCCCCGACCTGTGGGCGCAGAGCACCTCGCACCTCAACGTGCCGTTCGCCGCGGTCAACACCACGATCCTGGTGCTGTCGTCGGCGACCTGCCAGCTGGGCGTCTTCGCCGCCGAGCGCGGCCAGGTGGGACGCTCCGGCTCGGTCTTCCAGGTCAAGGGCTGGGGCCTGCGCGAGTGGTTCGTGCTGACCTACATCATGGGTGCGGTGTTCATCGGCGGCCAGGCCACCGAGTACGCCTCCCTCGTCAAGGAGGGCATCACGATCCCGAGCTCCGGCTACGGGTCGATGTTCTACCTGACCACCGGGTTCCACGGTCTCCACGTCACCGGCGGCCTGATCGCGTTCCTGTTCGTGCTGGGCCGCACGTTCCTGGCCAAGCGGTTCACCCACGAGCAGGCGGTCACCGCCATCGTCGTGTCGTACTACTGGCACTTCGTCGACGTCGTGTGGATCGGACTGTTCGCGACCATCTACCTCATCAAGTGACCCTCCAAGGACCAACTGTGCGCCTCCTGAATCGCTCCCTCGGACGACTCTCCCGGCACCGACGTGGTCCCGTCGCCGGGCTGCTGGTCATGCTGCTGGGGCTGATCCTCATGGGCGGGCTGTACGCCGCGTTCTCGCCGGCCTCGGCGCAGACCGACAACAGCTCGGCCCAGATCGACTCCGGCCGCAAGCTGTTCCTGGTGGGCTGCGCCTTCTGTCACGGCCAGAGCGGCCAAGGCGTCAAGACGCTCGACGGCAACCAGCTCGGCCCCGCCCTCGTGGGTGTCGGCGCGGCCGCGGTCGACTTCCAGGTCGGGACCGGCCGGATGCCCGTCGCACAGCCGGGAGCGCAGATCCCGCAGAAGGAAGTCGCCTACACCCCGCAGGAGATCGCCGACCTCGCGGCCTACGTCGCCTCGCTCGGCCCCGGCCCGGCCATCCCCAACGCCTCGGACTACGACATCAACGGGATGACGACCGAGCAGCGGCAGGAGGCGATCGTCCAGGGTGGGCTGATCTTCCGGACCAACTGCACGGCGTGCCACAACTTCGAGGGTGCCGGTGGCGCGATGCCCCAGGGTGGCTACGCGCCCAGGATCCTCGGCGTCGAGCCCAAGTACATCTACGAGGCGATGCTGACCGGGCCCCAGGCCATGGACAACTTCTCCAACGGCAATCTCTCGCCGACCGAGAAGAAGGACATCATCGCCTACCTGCAGTCGCTGAAGGACAGCCCCGAGTACGGCGGCTTCGGCCTCGGCGGCATCGGCCCGGTCAGCGAGGGCCTGTTCGCCTGGTTGGCCGGCATCGGCGGGCTCGTCGGGATCGCCATCTGGATCGCTGCCCACACCGCCCGGACGTCGAGGACGAAGGCACAGCTATGAGCGACACCCTTCCCGACACCACCCACGCGGGTGCCGAGTCGGACCACACCCCGGCCCGGGTCGACGAGCCGATCGCCAACCCCGGTCTGGCGCCGCACCAGTGGCGGCCGACCGATGTCGACCCCAAGGCCGAGCGTCGCGCGGAGCGCCAGGTCGCCGGGCTGTTCCTGCTCGCGATCCTGGGCGCCGTCCTCTTCATCGTGTCGTACGTCGCGTTCCACGTCGGCGACAACCCCGACACCATCGGCAACTTCGGCGCCTCCAACCTGGCGCTCGGCCTGTGCCTGTCACTGACCCTGCTCTCGATGGGCGCCGGGATCATCCAGTGGGCGCGCAAGCTCATGGCCGACCACGAGATCGTCGAGATGCGTCACCCCGCGTCGTCGCCCCAGGAGGACCGCGAGGCCACCGTCGGCATCCTGCAGACCGGTCTCGAGGAGTCCGGTCTCGGCCGGCGCCCGCTGATCCGCAACACCCTGCTGGCCGCCGGCGGCGTGCTCGGCCTGATCCCCGTGATCATGCTCCGCGACCTCGGCCCGCTGCCGGGTGACAAGCTCGACCACACCATCTGGGACCTCGACACCTGGACCCCCGCCGAGCAGGCGTACTGGAAGACCCAGGGCCGCACCCTGCAGCGCGTGGTCCGCGACGTGATCGGCACCCCGATCAAGCTCACCGACCTCGAGGTCGGTGACCTGGTGAACGCCGAGCCGGAGATCCTGTTCGCGGTCGACGACAACCAGCAGCCGATCGTCGAGGGCACCGAGCGCATCGCCGCGACCGCCAAGGCCGCGGTCGTCCTGCACCGGATGAACCCCCAGGAGATCGTCTCCGAGCAGACCAGGAACTGGTCGGTGGACGGCATCGTCTGCTACTCCAAGATCTGCACGCACGTCGGCTGCCCGATCTCGCTGAACGAGCGCACCACCCACCACCTCCTCTGCCCGTGCCACCAGTCGACCTTCGACCTGGCCGACAGCGGGCGGGTGCTGTTCGGGCCGGCTGCGCGTGCACTGCCCCAGCTAGAGTTGACGGTGGACGAAGAGGGTTACCTCGCCGCCCGCCGCGACTTCACCCAACCGGTCGGACCGAGCTTCTGGGAGCGTGGTTGAGATGTCACTCGACACCAGCAAGATCGCCTCGACCAACCGCGACAACCCGGCAACCGCCCAGAAGCCGGGCAAGGCCGGTGCGGCTGCCAGTTGGGCCGACGACCGGCTCGGCCTGGCCACGCTCGCCAAGAAGAACCTCCGCAAGGTCTTCCCCGACCACTGGTCCTTCATGCTCGGCGAGATCGCGCTGTGGAGCTTCGTGGTCCTGCTGCTGACCG
>JAWWPM010000022.1:0-4112 GCA_033854915.1 Nocardioidaceae bacterium | reverse complement strand
GGGTTCGATTCCCGTCCGCCTCCGCCATCACGTCCGAAGGGAGTCCGAGTGCCGCCTGACGACGACCCGCGCCGCCGTACGCCGCGCACGGACGCGGTGCTGGCCGACCCTCGACTGAAGGACGCCCTGACCCGGCTCGGTCGCTCCCTCGTCAAGACGGCGGTTGCCGAGGTGCTGGAGCGGTGCCGGGCCGGCGAGGTGACACCCGATGCGGTGGTCGACGAGATCGTCGCGACCCTTCCCGAGTCGGCCGGCTCCCTGCGCAAGGTGATCAACGCGACCGGCATCGTGGTGCACACCAACCTGGGACGCGCACCGCTCTCCGCGGCGGCAGTACAGGCCGTGGTGACCGCCGCGGGCGCCACCGACGTCGAGCTCGACCTGGCCACCGGACAGCGTGGCGCGCGCGGTCGCGGAGCCCTGGCCGCCCTGCGGGCCGCCGTACCGGCCGCCGGCGACGTGCACGTGGTGAACAACGGCGCCGGCGCCCTCGCCCTCGTCGCCGCCGCGCTGGCGACCCGTCGCGAGATCGTGGTGGCGCGGGGCGAGATGGTCGAGATCGGCGACGGGTTCCGGATCCCCGAGCTCCTGGAGTCTGCCGGAGCCCGGCTGCATGAGGTCGGGACGACGAACCGGGTGCACCTCACCGACTACCAACGCGCCGTCGGCCCGGAAACCGCGTTCGTCCTGAAGGTGCACCCCTCCAACTTCCGGGTCGAGGGCTTCGTGTCCTCGGTGCCGGTCGCGGACCTGGCGGCACTGCCGGTGCCGGTGGTGGCCGACATCGGCTCCGGCCTGCTCGCGCCGCACCCCCGGCTCCCCGACGAGCCGGACGCCGCGTCGACCCTCGCCGCCGGAGCGTCGCTGGTCACCGCGTCCGGCGACAAGCTGCTGGGTGGTCCGCAGTGCGGTCTGGTGCTCGGCGACGCCGCCCTGGTCGAGCGGGTGCGTCGCTTCCCGCTGGCCCGGGCACTGCGCGTCGACAAGCTGACGCTCGCAGCCCTCGAGGCCACCCTGACCGGGCCGATCCCGCCGGTGGCCGAGGCGCTGGCGACCCGACGCGACGACCTGATGACGCGCGCCCGACAGATCGCCGCGACGCTGGGCGAGGACCTTGCCTCCGCCGTCGAGTCGGAGGCGGCCGTGGGCGGCGGCGGCGCGCCAGGCGTCATGCTGCCCAGCGCGGCCGTGGCGCTGCCCGCCGCGCTGGCCGCAGCGCTGCGAGTCGGGCGACCACCCGTCGTCGGTCATGTCACCGGTGACCGGCTGCTGCTGGACCTGATGACGGTGCCGCCCGACCTCGACACGGCCGTCGTGGACGCCGTACGACGAGCCGCCGGCGCCTGACGTGCACGTCGTCGCCACCGCCGGCCATGTCGACCACGGCAAGTCCACGCTGGTCCGCGCGCTCACCGGGCAGGATCCCGACCGGCTCGCGGAGGAGCGGCGGCGCGGCCTCTCCATCGAGCTCGGCTACTGCTGGACGCACCTTGATGAGGTCGGCGACGTCGCCTTCGTCGACGTGCCGGGTCACGAACGGTTCCTGTCCACCACCCTGTCCGGCCTTGGGCCGGTCCCGGTCGCGATGCTCGTCGTCGCGGCCGACGATCCGTGGATGCCTCAGGCCGCCGAGCACCTCGCGGCCATCGACGCCCTCGGGGTCTCGCACGGTGTCGCCGTGGTGACGCGGGCGGACCTGGCCGACCCGGCGTCCGCCCTCGCCCGCCTCCGGTCGGAGGTCGACCTCACCTCGCTGGCGGGTGCGCCGACGGTCGTCGTCAGTGGCCGCACGGGGGCTGGGCTCGACAAGCTGCGCACCGCGCTGCGGGACGTGCTCTCGGCGATGCCGCAGCCGGACCCCGCGGCCGACGTGCGCCTGTGGGTGGACCGGGTCTTCCACGTGCGCGGCGCCGGCACCGTGGTGACCGGCACGCTGCCCGCGGGCACGCTGCGCGTGGGTGACCACCTGGCGTTCGGTGCCACACCACTGCGGGTCCGCGGACTGGAGAGCCTGGGGCTGCCCGTGGACGAGGTCTCGGGCGTCGCCCGGGTCGCGGTCCGGCTGGGCTCGCGGCCCGACGGTCTGTCGCGCGGCGATGTGCTGGTGACGCCCGATGCGTTTCTTGCGGTAGCCGAGGTCGACGTCCGCCTGCGCGGCGTCGGCCGCCTGCCCGAGCGTCCGCTGCTGCACGTCGGTGCGACGCAGCAGTCCGTGCACGCGCGCCCCCTGGGCGACGACTTCGCCCGGCTACGACTCGAACCGCCCCTCCCGCTGCGGCACGGCGACCGGATGGCGTTGCGCGACCCGGGCAGCCGTTCACTCTGGGGGGCCGAGGTCGTCGACGCAGCTCCGCCCCCACTGGTGCGACGGGGTGCCGCGAGGGACCGCGCCGGCCAGCTGGCCGCTCGCGGCGCGGGGCTGGCCGGCGAGCTCGCGGCGCGCGGCGTCGTACGCCACAGCGTGCTGCAACGACTCGGCGTGCCGATCGAGCCCCTGCCCGGCGGCGCTCGCCGCGTGGGCGACTGGCTGGTGTCGGCCGATCGCTGGCGGGGTTGGTACGACGAGCTGCTCGCCGCGGTGCGCTCCGCCGAGGACGGCCTCTCCCCGGCCGCTGCTGCGCACCTGATCGGCCTGCCGGACGCCGACCTCGCGACCGCGCTCGTGGCACCGCCGCTGCGACTGGCCGCGGGCCGGATCGTGCTGGACACGGGGCTGGCCGAGCCACTGCGATCGGCGCTTGATGTGCTGCGCGAGGAGCTCGGCGGCGGCCCGTTCGGGGCGCCCGCCGCCGATCGGCTGAGCGAGCTCGGCATCGAGCGGACGACCCTGGCCCGCCTGGGCCGCAGCGGCGAGCTGCTGGTGCTCGACGGCGGCATCGTTTTGCTGCCCGGCGCCGATGACGAAGCGGCCCGGCTGCTGGCCGACCTGCCGCAGCCGTTCACGACGAGCGAGGCGCGGCGGGCGCTCGGGACCAGCCGCCGGGTGGCGCTGCCACTGTTGGCGCACCTGGACCGGATCGGCCGGACCGTGCGCCTGCCCGACGACCGTCGCCGCCTGCGCTGAGCCTCTTCAGCCGGCCCTGTGCATGTGGGACCACGACGTCTGCGGCCTGCCGGTTCGTAGTCGCTGGGCGACCAGGAAAGAGCGCACCTCACGGGTCTGCTCGGTCGGGTAGCGGTCCACGATCGCCTCGAGGTCGTTGAGCTCCGCCAGCGTGGAGTAGGCGGCCAGCTCGCGCCGCAGGGCCCCGCGCCGCCGGTGGTTGGCACGGCGCAGCAGCACTCCGGTCCGCCACAGCAGGACCTGGCTCCGAACGTCCATCGCTGCCTCCCGGCCGACGTCGTACGCCGCGCACCTCGGCCGTCCTCCGATGGTAGGCCCGATCGGGCTCGATGGCTCCGACGTGCGCTCGTCGGCATGGCCCGGATGTGGAACAAGGTGTCGCTCTTGCGCGGTGGGCGTGGGGCGGGGATGTGGATCGGGGTGTGCGAGATCGGCGCTCGCAGATCAAAGAACGTGCAGATCGGGGGGTTCATTCCTTTCGGGGTCGATATCGGATCCATTCGGCTATGACGCCGGGTTTGGGTGGCGGCTGGAATTCGGGTCGCTGGTCGTGGGGGTTGAGTCGGATCTGCCAGGGTGTGTGGTGGATGACCCGGTGGTGGTGGCCGCATAAGAGGGCGAGGTTGGCCAGCGACGTTTTCCCACCGTTGAGCCAGTGGGTGAGGTGGTGGGCGTGGCACATCAGGGGTGGTCGGGTGCAGCCGGGGAAGGTGCAGTGCCGATCGCGCAGCACCAGTGCGGTCCAGATCACGGCGGTGACCAGCCTGCGGGTCCGGCCGACGTCGAGGACCTCCCCGCGGCTGCCGAGAACGGCGGGGATCAGGTCGGCGTCACAGGCCAGACGGCGGACCACACCTGCGGGAAGGTCGAGGCCGTCGGCGGTGGTCGCGACCCCGCGCGCCTCCAGACCGGTTTTGAGGGTGTCGTGGTCGAGGGTGATCAGGAGTCGGGGTCGGGCGCCGTGGGTCTCGGGTGGCAGGTCGGTGTCCAGGCCGTGCCGAGCGGTGGCCACGAGGGCGTCCCAGAGCCGGGCGCCGTGCTCGCGCAG
>JAWWPM010000021.1:0-4554 GCA_033854915.1 Nocardioidaceae bacterium | reverse complement strand
CCGCTCGCGCCAGGTCGCCCTCCAGCAGCGTCTCGAAGGCCCACGTGCCGCTGGCCGCGTCGTACCGGATCACCCAGTCGTAGCGCGCGCACCAGTGGTCGGGCTGGGGCTGCGGTCGCGGCGGCGGGGGCGGCACGGCTTCGAGCCTTCCGCCCAGCTGGTAGCCCCAGAGCACGAACCAGCCGCCACCGAAGGCCGCCGCCCCGCCCGCGGTCACCGGCGGCAGGGGCAGGTCGAACGGATCTGCGTCTGCGGCCAGGACCTCCGCCGGCTCCCAGGCCACGACCGCCCCGCCGCCGCACCACTCGCCGACCAGCGCGACCAGACCCGGTACGCCGCGCAGCCGGCGGAGCACGTCGGTCGGCGCCCCCGTCAGCGGGAGCGGCCGGACGAGAGGTCGAGCCATGGCCCGGATCTTCCTCTATCGCTGGACCAGGCGTACGGCGCCCTCGCGACGCGGGTCCGCCGAAGCGGTGAGCCCGCCGTCGGCGTCGCACAGGGTGGCCCCGACCCCGCCGAAGTACATGCTCGGGTCCGTCTCGCGCCGGACCACCTCGTCGGGGCGGCCGGCGCGGTGCACGTGCACGCGTGGGTGGTCGACTGCCTCCTGCAGCGACAGCCCACTGGTGAAGCCCGCCAGCACCTGCACGATCGCGGTGGTGATCCGGTCGGCCCCCGGGGAGCCGATCGCCAGGGTCGAGCCGTCGTCGTGGCGGGCGACCGTGGGCGCCATGTTGGACAGCAGCCGGGTGCCGGGCACCGAGCCGTAGAGCCCGAGGGGGTTCAGCTCCTGCTCGCCCAGACAGTTGTTGAGCCAGATGCCGGTCCCGGCCGCGATCATCCCCGACCCGTAGCCCGAGGAGAACGTCACCGAGCAGGCCTCCCCCGACCGGTCGGTCGCGGAGACGTGGGCCGTGGAGCCCGACTCGAGCACGGCGACGTGGTCGCGGTCGACCAGGGCGAGGTACTCCGCAGCCGTCGCCTCGAGGTCGGTGCTGTGGTCGAGCACGTCGAGTCGGTGCCCGAGGACGGCACGCTGCACCCGGACCAGGTGCTCGACGTCCGCGGCCTCCCAGTCGCCGTCCGGCCGGCCGTCCATCAGCCGCAGCATCGCGGTCAGGCAGACCCCGCCCACCGACGGCGGAGGCGTCGTCGCCAGCGACCAGCCGCCGACCCGGGTGACCAGGGCCGGGCGCACGACGGGTCGGTAGGCGGCGAGGTCGTCGGGCCCGAGTATCCCGCCGCGGGACAGCACGTCGTCGGCGATGCGGCGGGCCAGGTCGCCGCGGTGCAGGGCATCGGGCCCGTCGTACGCGACGATCTCGAGCGACGTGGCGAGGTCCGGCAGCACGACCGGTGCGGTGGTCACCCGGCCGTCGGGGCCGTGCAGTGCGGCGCGGCTCGCGGGATCCCAGCCGAAGATGTCGTCGTGGACGAAGTCGAGGTAGTAGCGCGACGCCGAGGTCAGCAGGAACCCGCGCCGGGCCACCTCGAGGGCCGGTGCGACGACCTCGGCCCAAGGCAGCCGCCCGTCGCGCCGGTGGGCCTCGCCGAACGCGGCCAGCGCCCCGTGCACGGCGACCGACCCCGGCCCGATCGTGATGTCGACGCCACCGCCGTACTCGGTCGCGACGTCCCACGTCGACCCGGACGGCTGGAGGTCGCGGCCCCGGCCGGGCATGTCCATCCAGCCGTCCACGGTGTACGCCGGGCCGGCGCCGGCGGGCTGCACGGTCACGAACGCCCCCGAGCTGAGCGAGACGATGCCCACCTCGTTCACCATCGCGACCAGGGCGGCGGCGAGGGCGGCGTCGACGGCGTTCCCACCCGCGACCGCCACCTGCTGCGCCGCCTCCGCAGCGGCCTCGCTCGGGGCGGCGACGGCGAGCGCGGACATGGCTGCACGCTACCCAGCCCGCCCCGTCGTCGAGGTGCCGCCGGGTGGGCAGCGTCGGACATACTGGCGCCCATGAGGGGAGCGGGCCGGTGAGGTGGAGTCGGGTACTGCTCGTCGCGTTCGCGGTGATCGTGATCAACCTGCCGTGGGCGCTCAACCAGATCCAGCTGCATCGGGCCGAGACCAGCGGCGTCAAGGTCTCCGCCGCGGTGCTCTCCGTGAGTGATGCCGGTGGCGACACCTCCCAGGTCGACTTCCGGTTGCCCGCGAGCGTCGACCCTGACCAGAAGGCCCGGACCGCCAGGGTCGACTCCACGACTGCCGACGCGGCGGCCGCCAGCCAGACCATCGACGTCCGGGTGCTGAAGGGCCATCCCGACGTCTTCCACGTCGAGGGTCAGGTGAAGAGCTGGGCCTCGACCCTGATCACCGCGGTCGCCGATCTGCTGATCCTGCTGATGCTGCTCCTGTCGTGGCGGCTCGGCGGCCGGCTCCGCAGACCCGCGCTCGAGGCCGTCGCGCTCGGCGACGTGCAGACGGGCGAGAAGGGGTCGCTCCTGGACAGGCGGCTCGACGGCACCTACCTGATCAACGGAGAGATCAAGGAGGTCGACCACGGCACGCTGGTACTGACATTGCGCGACCGCGACGTGAAGGTCCATCTGCAGGGCCACCACAACCCGGTCGCCATCGGGGAGCAGGCCCAGGTCCTCGCGCACCTGGTCGGCTGATGCTGCAGAAGGTCATCGACACCCTGCTCGGGGTGCCCCCGGCCCTGGCGCTGCTGATCATCGCCGCCCTGGTCTTCGGCGAAGCCGCGCTCTTCTTCGGTTTCGTGATCCCCGGGGAGACCGCCGTCGTGTACGGCGGGGTGCTGGCCGCGGCGGGCAAGGTCTCGGTGCTGCTCGTGCTGCTCGTCGTGATCATCGCCGCGATCGTCGGCGACAGCGTCGGCTTCGAGGTGGGCCGCAAGCTCGGGCCACGGCTGGCCCGGGCGCCGGTCCTGCGCAACCACGTCGACCGCCTCGAGGCCGCCCAGGGCTACCTGCGCCGGCGCGGCGGCCGGGCCGTGGTGATGGGCAGGTTCACGGCTTTCCTGCGCGCGGTGATGCCGGCGCTGGCCGGGGCGAGCCGGATGGAGTACCGGCGGTTCCTGGCGTTCAACGCGGCCGGCGGCGTGCTGTGGGGCGGGGCCTGCGTGCTGCTCGGCTTCTTCGCCGCACACTCGATCAACCAGGTGACCCACTACCTCGGGCTGACCAGCGCCGCGATCGTCGGGGTGATCGTGCTCGGCCTGCTCTGGGCCTGGCACCGGCGTACCCGCGATGCCTGAGCAGACCACGGCCGAGCCGGCCGGACGTTCGTGGGCCGGTTGGCGGACCGTCGTCTGGCTCGGTGTGGTCAGCCTGCTGGTGGACCTGGTCTACGAGGGAGCGCGCTCGATCACCGGCCCCTTCCTGGCCTCGCTGGGTGCGTCGGCCCTGACCGTCGGGCTGGTCACCGGCGCCGGCGAGGCCGCGGCGCTGGGGTTCCGCCTGTTCTCCGGGCCGGCGGCCGACCGGACCGGCCGCTACTGGTCCTGGATGGTCGTCGGCTACGCGATGACCGCCCTGTGCGTCCCGCTGATGGCGCTGGCGCCGGCGCTGGGGGCCGCCGGGCTGGTGTTCGGCTCGGCGATGGTGCTGCTGGAGCGCACCGGCAAGGCCGTCCGCAGCCCGGCGAAGTCGGTGCTGCTCGCGGTGGCCGCGACCGACGTCGGGCGTGGTCGCGGGTTCGGTGTGCACAAGGCGCTCGACCAGACCGGCGCGTTCCTCGGCCCCCTGGCCGTGGCCGGGGTGATCGCGCTGACCACCCACACCTGGGCCGGCCTCGCCGTGCTCGCCGTACCCGGTGCCGTCGCCCTCGGTGTGCTCGCCTGGATGCATCGCCACGTCGGCGACCCGGTGCGTGCACCGGCGCACGAGACCGACCGGCTCGAGGCGCTGCCGCGGACCTTCTACGTCTACGCCGTCGCGTGCGCCCTGACCACGGTCGGGCTGATGACGTTCGGCGTGATCTCGTTCCACCTCGTGCACGAGCACCTCGTGACCGCGGCCCTTGTGCCCGTGGTCTACGCCGCCGCGATGGGCGCAGAGGCGGTCGCCTCGCTCGGCACCGGCTTCGCCTACGACCGGATCGGTGGCGGCACCCTGGTCGTGCTGCCGCTGGTGGTCGCCGCTGTCCCGGCGCTGGTCTTCACCGACCGGGTCGGCCTGGCGGTGACCGGTGTGCTGCTGTGGGGGCTGGCCACCGGGGTGCAGGACTCCACGGTCAAGGCCCTGGTCGCGGACCTGGTGCCGGCGGCCCGGCTCGGGACGGCGTACGGCGCGTTCGCGGCCTTCCAGGCGGTGGCCGCGCTCGGTGGCGGCGTGCTCGCCGGCTGGCTGTACGACGTGCAGCGCGGCGCGCTGGTCGCGGTGATCGGCGTCGCGCAGGCCGGTGCCCTGGTGCTGCTGGTGGCGGTGCTGCTGCAGCGCCGACGGGCTGAGGGCTAGATGTACTCGGCCATCAGGTTGGTAGCCGGCTGATGGGTGGGAGTCCCCCGAGTGCACTGTGGCGTCGGTCAGTGTTGTAGTGCTCGAGCCAGGGTGCAAGAGCGGCTGCTCGTTGGTCGTTGC
>JAWWPM010000020.1:0-4759 GCA_033854915.1 Nocardioidaceae bacterium | reverse complement strand
GTCACCTCGGCGTTCTCGGCGTACGACGAGGTCCACGGCGTGCGGTTGTTCTCGATGCGCAGGCGCTGGTCACGGCACACGAACTTGCGGTGGTCGTTGCGGATCAGCGCGCCGGGCAGCAGGTGGGACTCGCACAGGATCTGGAAGCCGTTGCAGATGCCGAGCACCGGCAGGCCACGGCCGGCCCAGGTGACGACCTCGGCCATCACCGGCGCGAACCGCGAGATCGCGCCGCAGCGCAGGTAGTCGCCGTACGAGAAGCCGCCGGGCAGCACCACCGCGTCGACGCCGTGCAGATCGGCGTCGCCGTGCCACAGCGCGACTGCCTCCCCGCCGGCCAGGCGTACGGCGCGCGCCGCGTCGCCGTCGTCGAGCGAGCCGGGGAAGGTGACGACGCCGATCCTCACGACTCGGTCTCCAGGAGGCGGACCGTGAAGTCCTCGATCACCGGGTTGGCCAGCAGGGTCTCGGCCATCCGGCGTACCTCGTCGAGCCCCTCGTCGGTGGCCGTACCCTCGATCTCCACCTCGAACCGCTTGCCCTGGCGTACCTCAATGACGCCGCCGAACCCCAGCCGGGGCAGGGCCCCGTGCACGGCCTTGCCCTGGGGGTCGAGGATCTCGGGCTTGGGCATCACGTCGACGACGTATCGGGCCACGGGGCGCGCCTTTCGCAGCGTCGGCGCGCCGGAGCGCGCGGGTCGGCCCAAGTCTAGGGACGGGTGGACCTCACGCGGCGAACCGGCACCCCGTGCGGGCACACTGGTGTCATGGCAACCAACTCTCCGTTCGGCGCACCCGGCCAGCCGGGGCAGGGCTCGGCCCTCCTGCAGCTGCAGTTCCCCCAGTCCCTGGCCGTGTACGACGACTACGCCGCGGCCCAGAAGGCCGTCGACTTCCTCTCCGACAACCACTTCCCGGTCGAGAACTGCATGATCGTCGGCACCGAGCTCAAGTCGGTGGAGCGGATCACCGGCCGCCTCACCACCGGCAAGGTGGCCGCCGGCGGTGCCCTGTCGGGGGTCTGGCTCGGCCTCTTCGTCGGCCTGATCATCACCCTCTTCTCCAAGAGCGGCACCAGCGCGATCGCGACCGTGCTCTCGACGGTGCTGTTCGGCCTGGTCTTCGGCCTCGTGTGGGCGCTGATCGGGTACGCCGCCACCCGCGGCCAGCGCGACTTCTCCTCCGTGCGCGCGGTGATCGCCACCCGGTACGAGGTGCTGGTCGAGCACAAGCTGCTCGCACAGGCCCAGGAGCTGCTGGCCCAGCTGCCCGGCGGACGGCCCAACCCCTTCGCCTGAGACCGGCCGACGCAACGTCATACGGAGCGAGCCATCTATGACTCGGCTCGTATGACGTCGCGCCTCACTCGGGAGAGGTGGGCTGCTGGGAGAGCACCTCGGAGGCGCGCAGCAGATCCTTGCGGATCGTCTCGGGCGCCCAGCGCCCGCTGACCGCAGCGGCCAGCGCGAAGGGGCCGCGCCCGATCAGCCGACCCTCGGCAGTGACCCGGGTGCCCTGCTGGATCTTGAGGAAGCGCAGGGTGAGCAGGCCGTCGACGCCGTGCCAGTTGCCGGTCTCGCTGATCAGCCGGAACGGCACCAGCTCGGTCAGCTCCATCCACGGCCGGATGCCGACCTTGGTCACGTCGCGCCAGTGCTGGCCCGGGTGCGGCTCGCCCTCGTCGACCTCGACGACGGTGCGCAGCGACGCCTGCCACAACGGCCGGTTGCGCGGCTCGGCCAGGAAGCGGAAGAGCACCGGCGGGGGGTGAGGCAGGTCGATGGTGACCGTGAAGGTGCTCATGTCGGGATCCCTGCGGAGCGGCGAGCGTGCTGAGGTGCTTCGTGGGGTGATTTCAGAATCGCTCCCCGGTCAACGTCTCGTAGGCCGCGAGGTAACGCGCCCGGGTGAGCTCCACGACCTCGGCGGGCAGCGCCGGCGGCGCCTCGCCCGTCGTACGGTCCCAGCCGGACTCCGCGGAGAGCAGCCAGTTGCGCACGACCTGCTTGTCGTACGACGCCTGGGCGCGGCCGGGCTGCCAGTCGTCGGCCGGCCAGAAGCGCGACGAGTCGGGGGTCAGCACCTCGTCACCGAGCACCATCGTGCCGTCGGCGCGGGCACCGAACTCGAGCTTGGTGTCGGCCAGGATGATCCCGCGGCCCCGGGCGATCTCCTCGGCCCTCGCGTAGACGGCGAGGGTCAGGCTGCGCAGCTGACCGGCCACGTCGGCGCCCACGGTGCCGACCACCGCGTCGTAGGACACGTTCTCGTCGTGGTCTCCCATGGCCGCCTTGGCGGCCGGCGTGAAGATCGGCTCGGGCAGACGGCTGCCGTCGAGCAGCCCCTCGGGCAGCCCGATGCCGCAGACCTCGCCGGTCGCGCGGTAGTCGAGCAGCCCCGTGCCGGTGAGGTAGCCGCGGACGACGCACTCGACGGGATACATGTCGAGCCGCTCGCAGACCACCGCGCGTCCGCGCACCGCGTCGGGCACCTCGGTCGAGAGCACGTGGTGGGGCACCAGCCCGGACAGCTGGTCGAACCACCACAGCGACATCCGGGTCAGGATCTCGCCCTTGTCGGGGATCGGGGTCTCGAGGATGAAGTCGAAGGCGGAGATCCGGTCGCTGGCCACCATCAGCAGCCGGCCGTCGGGCAGCTCGTAGAGATCGCGGACCTTCCCGGAGTGCAGATGGGTTGCGCCCTCGAGGGTGGGTGCGACGGGGGGCTGCATGCCCCGAAGGTTACCGACCCGGGTCGGGCCCCGGGTCAGTACCTGATCGTGAACTCCGCGGCGCTCGTCGGGCGCGCCTCGGTCACCGCGACGTGGCGCACCGAGGCGTACGACGGGCCGTGGCCGCACCAGGCGACCAGCGCGTCGACGGCCTCGGCCGGGCCCTCGAAGTGACCGGCCACCGACTCGTCGGGCTCGTTGCGGATCCAGCCCCGCACGCCGAGCCGCTCGGCCTCCTGCACGGCGTACCAACGGAAGGCGACGCCCTGGACCCGCCCGGTCACCTTCACCGACACCGCCTTGTCCATGCGGCCAGCCTAAGGAGCGCGGCGGCGTCGGGCGACGATGATCGGCGCCATGTGGACCGATCTCACGCACCTCGACATCTCGGTGCTCGACAAGATCATCCGGACCGTCGTGGTCTACCTGGCGCTGATCGTGCTGCTCCGGCTGGCCGGCAAGCGCGACCTGGCACAGCTCAACTCCTTCGACCTGATCGTGGTGCTGCTGCTCTCGAACGTCGTGCAGAACGCCGTGATCGGGCCCGACAACTCGCTGGTCGGTGGGCTGATCGGCGCGGCGGTGCTGATCGCCGCCAACGCGTTCCTGGTGCGGGTGGTGCGCCCGCACGCGAAGATCGCCGCGCTGATGGAGGGGACCACGACGGTGCTCGCCCGCGGCGGACGGTGGATCCCGGAGGCGCTGCGGCACGAGGGCGTCCGGCAGACCGACATGGAGGCCGCCCTGCGCCGCCAGAACGCCTACAAGATCTCCGATGTCGACCAGGTCAAGCTCGAGCCGGGCGGCACCATCGTGGTCGATCTGCGCTCGGAGCTCGAGTCGGCGACCAAGGCCGACATCGAGCGCCTCGAGGCGAAGCTGGACCGGCTGCTCGCCGGCTAGAGGATCGCGCCGGGGTTGTACGACGCGGCGTGGGGGTGGTGGGCCAGGACCTGCTCCACACGTCGTACGACGGCGGCGGTCTGGGAGCGGGCCGCGCCGGTGAACTCGATCGGCTCGCGCACCAGCGCCGCGATCGCGCCCCGGTCGAGCCCGAGCCGCGGGTCGGCGGCGAGCCGGTCGAAGAGGTCGTTGTCGGTGCGCCCCTGGCGCATCTCGAGCGCGACCGCGACCGCGTGCTCCTTGATCGCCTCGTGGGCGGCCTCGCGGCCGACCCCGGCGCGCACCGCCGCCATCAGCACCTTCGTGGTCGTCAGGAACGGCAGGTAGCGGTCGAGCTCGCGCTGGATCACCGCCGGGAAGGCGCCGAACTCGTCGAGCACGGTCAGGAACGTCTGGAACAGGCCGTCGGTGGCGAAGAACGCGTCCGGCAGCGCCACCCGTCGGACGACGGAACAGGAGACGTCGCCCTCGTTCCACTGGTCGCCGGCCAGCTCGCTGACCATCGAGAGGTGGCCGCGCAACACGACCGCGAGGCCGTTGACCCGCTCGCAGGAGCGGGTGTTCATCTTGTGGGGCATCGCGCTGGAGCCGACCTGGCCCTCGGCGAAGCCCTCGGTGACCAGCTCGAGGCCCGCCATCAGCCGGATCGTCGTGGCCAGGTTGGACGGCGCGGAGACCAGCTGCACCAGCGCGGAGACCACGTCGAAGTCCAGCGAGCGAGGGTAGACCTGGCCGACGCTGTCGAGGACCCGCTCGAAGCCGAGGTGCCCGGCCACGCGCTGCTCGAGGTCGGCCAGCTTCGACTCGTCGCCGTCGAGCAGGTCGAGCATGTCCTGCGAGGTGCCCATCGGGCCCTTGATGCCCCGCAGCGGGTAGCGCGCGACCAGCTCCTCGACCCGCTCGAGGCCGGTCAGGAGCTCGTCGGCGACGGTGGCGAACCGCTTGCCGAGGGTGGTTGCCTGGGCCGCGACGTTGTGCGACCGGCCGGCCATCACCGTCTCGTCGTGCTCCGTCGCGAGCCGGGCCAGCCGGGCCAGCGCGGCGACCGTGCGGTCGCGGACCAGCTCCAGGGACTGGCGGATCTGGAGCTGCTCGACGTTCTCGGTCAGGTCGCGGCTGGTCA
>JAWWPM010000019.1:0-3380 GCA_033854915.1 Nocardioidaceae bacterium | reverse complement strand
CGTCGGTGCGGAGCTCGACGGTCACCTCGCCGCGGATGCCGTGGGGCTTGCCGACGCGCCCGACGACGACCTCGATGCTGTCCACGCGGTCAGGATAGGGGGCGCAGGTTTCCCCGGTTCACCGGGGCAACCTGGCGTTCTCGCGGCAAATATCGCGGCAGAACGTCAGGGATCGCGCGACAACGTCCGGCCGTCTGCGACAGGAGGGGTACGACGAAGGGTGCCGCCCGGAGTCCGGGCGACACCCTCGTGGTCGTAGCTGGAGCCTCTCAGCGCACCCGGTCGACGTCGACGAAGTCGATCCGCGAGCCCTCGCGCCCGGCCAGGGCCGAGATCACGGTGCGGAACGCGGTGGCCGTGCGGCCGCTGCGTCCGATCACCTTGCCGAGGTCGTCGGGGTGGACCCGGACCTCGAGCAACGGCCCACGACGGGTCTGCTTGTCGCGCACGGTGACGTCGTCCGGGTGGTCGACGACCCCGCGGACGAGGTGCTCGAGCGCGTCGGCCAGCACGATCAGGCCTCGGTCTTGGCGTCGGCGTCGACCTCGGCGGTCTCAGCGGTCTCCGCAGCGTCGGCCGCACCCTCGGGGGTCTCGTCGGCCGGAACCGGCGCGACCTCCTCGGCAGGCGTCTCCTCGGCAGGCGTCTCGACAGCAGCCTCGGCAGCGGGCTCCTCGGCCTTCGCCTCGGCGGCCGGCTTCTCGGCCTTCTCAGGCTTCTCCGCCTTCTCCGCCTTCTCGACCTTGGCCTCGGTGGGCTTCTCCGCGGCCTTCTTGCCGGCCCTGCGGGTCACGGCCTCGCCCTTGGGCTCGTTCGCGGAGTCCTTGAGGGCCTCGTTGAAGATGTCCTGCTTGTTGGGCCTGGGCTCGGCGAACTTCTGGGTGCCGTCGGTGCCCTTGAGGCCCTTGAAGGTCTGCCAGTCACCGGTGATCTTGAGGATCTGGGCAACGGCCTCGGTCGGCTGAGCGCCGACGCCGAGCCAGTACTGCGCCCGGTCGGAGACGACGTCGATGAACGACGGCTCCTCCTTGGGGTGGTACTTGCCGATCTCCTCGAGCACCCGGCCGTCGCGCTTCTTGCGCGAGTCGACGACGACGATGCGGTAGTGCGGCGCGCGGACCTTGCCCATGCGCTTCAGGCGAATCTTGACTGCCACGGTTGTGGTGTCTCCTCGAACGTTGAGTGTGGGTGAGACTCACGCGCCACGTGGGGACACGGGCGTTTGCCTCGGTGGGCTGCGCGGCTCCGGGTGAGAGGGTCCGGTGCACGCAGACTCAGCGCGTCATTCTGCCAGACCCGCGCGGGTGGTCCGAATCGGTACGACGCGACTTCGGCCGAAGTCCCGCGCAGGCTCGCCGACCTGGGGCACACTCGCGGCCGTGCCACCGCCGTACCAGCAGTATCCCCCTCGGGAACCCGTCGCTCCACCTCCGAAGCCACCGCGACCCAGCGGGTGGTGGTGGGCGCTACCGGCGGCCTCGTTCACGGCCGCGGTCGCGGTGTTCGCGTTCGTGCTGCTGCCGGTCTTCGTCGCGCCGCTGCACACCGACGTCAGCGTCCCGCTCGACGGCATCCAGCACGAGGCGGTCCTGAAGAGCACCGGGGAGAAAGAGGTCTGGATCCCGCGGGGGACCCTCCTGGGGTTCGGCTGCCTGGTCCGTGACGCGCCCACCAACCAGACGATCGCCCTCACTCCTCTCTCCGGCAGCCTCACCCGGACCATCAACGGCCAGCTGCAGTTCGCGGTCTATCGCTTCACCCCGATGTCCGAGCACATCCTCATCGTGTGCGTCCAGCCCGGCCCCAACCCTCCGGTCGTGCCCGACGTCCAGATCGGTCCACGGGTCGGTACCGACAGGTTCGGCGGAACCGCCGGAGCCCTCGTGCTGGTCCTCGGCCTGCTCGTCGCCGGGGCGATCGCCACCCTGGTGCTGATCATCCTGTTCGCCACCCGCGGCCCGCGACGCCCGCTTCCCCAGGCCTGACGCGCCGTCAGGCGGAGACCGGCTGTGCGCCCACCACGACGGTGCCGGCCAGGTCGTCGTCGGTCTCGACGCGTGCCTCGAACCCGGCCGCGTCGAACAGCGCCGACGTGCGCCCGGCCTGGGCGCGGCTGGTCTCGACCAGCAGCCGGCCGCCCGGTGCCAGCCAGGCAGGTGCCCCGGCAATCACCCGGCGCTGGACCTCCAGGCCGTCGTGACCGCCGTCGAGGGCGACCCGGTGCTCATGGTCGCGGGCCTCGGGAGGCATGGTCGCGATCGCGTCGGTGGGCACGTACGGCGCGTTGACGACGAGCACGTCGACCCGCCGCCGCAGGTCGTCCGGCAGCGCGTCGTACAGATCACCGGCGAAGACCCGCTCGGGTGGCAGGTTGCGGCGCGCACAGGCGACCGCAGCGGGGTCGGTGTCGGCGGCATAGACCTCGGCCGCCGGCCAGACCGCGGCCAGCGCCGCGCCGAGCGCGCCGGTGCCACAGCAGAGGTCCACGACGACGTCGGCCCTGGCCCGCCGGGCGACCGCAACCAGCAGCTCGCTGCGGCGCCGCGGCACGAAGACGCCCGGCGCCACCGCGATCCGTTGCCCGGCGAACGCCGCCCAGCCGACGATCTGCTCCAGCGGCTCGCCGCTCATCCGCCGGGCCGCCCAGGCCATCAGCTCCCCGGGCGAGGAGGCCTCGTCGAGCAGCAGCCGCGCTTCGTCCTCGGCGAAGACGCAGCCGGCGGCGCGCAGGGCCGCGACGAGCTGGGGCTCGTTCACACCACGTGCCCACGCAGCACCACGGCCGACGGCTCGCGCAGCACCGACAGGTCCGCCACCGGGTCGCGCGGATAGACCACGAAGTCGGCCGGCGCACCCTCGTCGAGGGTGGCGTTCCAGCCGAGCCACTCGCGAGCCCGCCAGCTCGCGGCACCGAGCGCGTAGGCGGCGGGCATGCCGTAGGCCGCCAGCTCGGTCACCTCGTCGGCGATGCCGCCGTGGGGCAGCACCCCCCCGGCGTCGGAGCCGGCGAAGATCGCCACGCCGGCGTCGTAGGCCGCCATGATCGTGTCGCGCCGGCGTGCGTGCAGGGCGAGCATGTGGTCGGCGTACGCCGGGAACCGCTCGCGCCCGGCGTCGGCGTAGCCCGGGAAGTTGTTCAGCTGCCAGGCCGTCGGCACCAGCGCCGTGCCGCGCGCGGCCATGGTCTCGACCAGGTCGGTCGTCAGGCCGGTGCCGTGCTCGATGCAGTCGATGCCGGCATCGATCAGCTCGGGCAGCACGGTTTCACCGAAGCAGTGGGCGGTCACCCGGGCGCCGTGCTCGTGGGCGGTCGCGATGGCCGCCGCGAACGCGTCGGCCGGGAACGAGGGGGCGAGATCGCCTTCCTCGCGGGAGATCCA
>JAWWPM010000018.1:0-6734 GCA_033854915.1 Nocardioidaceae bacterium | reverse complement strand
GGCCGGTCTGCTCCGTCATCAGCGTGTAGCCGAAGCGCACCATCTCAGGACTCCTCCGCCGCCTCGCGCGGCGCTCGTAGGTGTGCGGACCAGTCGAAGTCCTCGAGCTCGGTGAGGTCCTCGACGACGACGACGGCGCCGGATCGGGGTACGGCGTAGCCATGAGACTCGGGTACACGTTGATGTCGGAGCAGTCCGGACCCCGCGAGCTGGTCGTGCACGCCGCAGCGGCCGAACGCGCGGGCTTCGAGTTCGAGGTGATCAGCGACCACTACTTCCCCTGGCTGGACGAGATGGGCCACTCGCCGTACGCCTGGAGCGTGCTCGGGGCCGTCACCCAGGTCACCTCGCGGGTCGAGCTGATGACCTACGTGACCTGCCCGACCATGCGCTACCACCCGGCGGTCGTCGCGCAGAAGGCCGCGACCATCGACCTGCTCAGCAACGGCCGGTTCACCCTGGGGCTCGGAGCGGGGGAGAACCTCAACGAGCACGTCGTCGGCGCTGGCTGGCCTCCGGTCAACGTGCGGCACGAGATGCTCGAGGAGGCCGTGACGATCATCAAGAAGCTCTTCCAGGGTGGCTACGTCAGCTATGTCGGCAAGCACTTCCGGGTCGACTCGGCCAAGCTGTGGGATCTCCCGCAGCAGCCGCTCCCGATCGGGGTCGCGGTGTCCGGCGAGCAGTCGATCAAGGTGTTCGCGCCGCTCGCCGACCACCTGATCGCGGTCGAGCCGCAGGCGGAGCTGGTCTCGCGGTGGGACGCCGCCGTCGGCCACCCGAGCTCCCGCAAGATCGGTCAGCTTCCGATCTGCTGGGGGTCCGACCGGGACCAGGCGGTCGCTCGGGCGCACGAGATGTTCCGCTGGTTCGGGGGCGGCTGGAAGGTGAACGCCGAGCTGCCCGGTCCGTCGGGCTTCGCGGGCGCATCGCAGTTCGTGCGCCCCGAGGACGTCGCCGACTCGATCCCGTGCGGCCCCGACCTGGACGCGATCGTGAAGGCGGTGCGGGAGTTCGAGGACGCCGGCTTCACCGACCTGGCGCTGGTGCAGATCGGCGACGAGTCGCAGCACGACTTCCTGCAGATGGCCGAGAAGGAGCTGCTCCCCGCACTGCGGTGAGCCTCAGCCGCGCGACGCGGCCATCCACGCCTCGACGTCGGACGACGTACGGGGAAGTGACGACGAGAGGTTCGCGAAGCCGTCTGCGGTGACCAGGATGTCGTCCTCGATCCGGATGCCGATGCCGCGCATCTCCTCGGGCACGAGGAGGTCGTCGGCCTGGAAGTAGAGGCCCGGCTCGACCGTCAGCACCATGCCCTCGGCGAGGTCGCCCTTGGGATAGACGTCCTGCGACGCCTGCCCGCAGTCGTGGACGTCCATGCCGAGCATGTGGCTGGTGCCGTGCAGCGTCCAGCGCGCGTAGACCTTGGACTCGGGGTCGAGCGCCTCCTCGGCCGAGCAGGGGAGCAGGCGCAGTGACTCCAAGCCGTGCGCGAGGACCTCCATGGCGGCGTTGTGCGCGGCCTGGAACGCCGCACCTGGACGGACCGCCTGGATGCCGGCCTCCTGGGCGGCGTGCACGAGGTCGTAGAGCTCGCGCTGGAGCGGCGTGAAGGTGCCGTCGATCGGGAGGGTCCGGGTGACGTCGGCGGTGTAGAGGTTGTGCCCCTCGACGCCCATGTCGAGCAGGACCAGCTCGCCGGGGTTGATCGGGCCGGTGTTGTCGATCCAGTGCAGCGTGGTGGCGTGCGCGCCGCCGCCGACGATCGAGTCGTAGCCGATGTCGTTGCCCATGGCGCGGGCCCGTCGGAAGAACGTCCCCTCGACCCAGCGCTCGCCGAACTCGAGGACGCGGTCCCACTCGGCGACGGAGTCGGTGAAGCCCAGAGCAGTGATGTCGCACGCGGTCTGGAGCTCGGCGACCTCCCAGTCGTCCTTGACCAGACGCATCTCGGAGATCACCCGGGCGAAGTCGGCGTCGCGGCTCTCGTCGGCCGACACGATCCGGTCGACCCCTTCGGAGACGCCGCGGTGCACGCGGGTCTTGCCGGAGCGGCCGAGGTCGGCGGCGAGGTCGTCGATGTGGCGAACCTCGAGACCGAGCGAGTCCGAGATCTCCTTCAGCGACGGACGCCGGCCGACCCAGAGCTCGCCGTACTGCCGGTCGCGGAAGAACTCGTCGGTGGTGCGCTCCGAGCGGGGCCGGGCATACAGGACGCTCTCACCGTCGTCGACGACGAGTACGGCGTCACTGGTCTGGTTGCCGCAGAAGTAGGTGTGGGCGGTGTCGGGGCGGAAGCGGTAGTCGGTGTCGTAGGAGCGCACCTTGAACCCGCCGGCCGGCAGCACCAGCCGCTCGCCCGGGAACGCCTCGACCAGCTTCTGCCGGCGAGCGGCGGCGTACGACGCGATGGGGTGCGCGGGTAGGTCGAGCTCGCGGTCGCCCCAGCCCTGTCTCATGAACTGCGAGTAGGCCTGCGGCACGGCCGGGTCGTGCGACTCGGTCTTCAGCGGTGTCTCGGAGGTCTGGTCGCTGGTCGCGTCAACGGCGTCAGGTGTCTGTTCGCTCACGCGTGCAGCCTACGCCCGACGCGCCCGTGCGCGCGAAGGGGAAAGGCCGTGCTCGGATAGGCTGGGGGGATGGCCCGAGCCCCCCGCGATGGTGCCGTCTTCACGGTCGTGGTGACGGTCCTGGTCCTCGTGTGCGCGGTGCCGATGACGGTGGTCGTGGGGCTCTCCGGGGCGCCGCGCGGCACCGTGCTGGCCGCCCTCCTGGCCGCCGTACCCGTGGGGCCGCTGGTGGCCTGCTTCCTGTGGCTCGACCGCTACGAGCCCGAGCCGCGACGGCTGCTGGCGGGCGGGCTGCTCTGGGGCGTCTTCGTGGCCACCGCGATCGCCCTGCTCCTCGAAGGCGTGGGTGGCTTCGTCGGTGGCCTCTCCGACAAGCGGATGCTCGAGCTCGGCGCACCGCTGGCGGAGGAGGCGAGCAAGGGACTGTTCCTGCTCCTCTTGCTGTGGTGGCGCCGCTCGGAGCTCGACGGCATCCTCGACGGCATCGTCTATGCCGGCATGGTCGGCGTCGGTTTCGCCTTCACCGAGAACATCCTCTATCTCGCCAGTGCGTACGACGGGTCGCCCGACGTGGGCCCGGGCGGCGTCGACGCGTTGACCGGCACGTTCATCCTGCGCTGCCTGGCCAGCCCGTTCGCCCACCCGCTGTTCACGGCGTGCACCGGCGTCGGCGTCGGGATCGCGGTCGGCTCCCGCAGACGTGGGGTCCGCATCGTCGCACCCGTTGTGGGGTACGCCTGCGCCGTGCTCGCCCATGCTGCCTGGAACACGGCCACCGTCTACGGACCGGGGAACTTCGTGTCGGTGTACGTGATCTTGATGGCGCCGGTGTTCCTCCTCGCCGTGGCGCTGGCCACGTGGGTCCGCCAGTCCGAGGGCCGGATGCTCACCGGCGCTCTCGCCGACGCCGCCCGACGGGGGTTGCTACCCGCGACCGACATCGGCTGGGTGGTCGACCTGACGGCCCGTCGACGCAGCCGAGCGTATGCTCGGCAGACCGGTGGCCCCGACGCCGAACGCGCGATGCGCGACTACCAGCAGGCGGTGGTCGAGCTGGGCTTCCTGCACAGCCGCTACCTGCGCGGCGTTCCACCTCCCGATTTCGTGGACCGTGGACGTGGATACGTTGCACGCATCAGTGAGATCCGGCCCTCGATCGCGTTTCCGGGACAGGTGGTACCCATCCGATGACGGGATCGACGACCGGCCGTACGACCGGGGCCGAGATGGTCACGGCGTTGGTGCGCCTGCGCTCCGTGCTGCAGGAGGTCGTGCTGCCGCTCGAGCTGCCCGGTGTCGAGGCGAGCCGTACGGCGCGGGCCGAGATGGTCGATCAGCTCGAGGACTACGTCATCCCCCGGGTCGTCACCCTGGAGGCTCCGCTGCTCGCCGTGGTGGGCGGCTCGACCGGCGCCGGGAAGTCGACGCTGGTGAACTCCCTCGTCGGCACCCGGGTCACCGAGTCCGGCGTGCTCCGGCCGACGACGCGGTCACCGGTGCTGGTGCACAACCCGGCCGACGCGCACTGGTTCGGACCCGGCCGTCTGCTGCCCGAGCTGGAGCGGGTCAGTCGCGCGACGGTCGACCCGCGCGCCCTCCAGCTGGTACCGCTGGACGTCGTACCCGAGGGGTTGGCGATCCTCGACGCGCCCGACATCGACTCGGTAGAGGAGAGCAACCGTCATCTTGCGGCCGAGCTGCTGGCGGCGGCCGACCTGTGGATCTTCGTGACGTCGGCCGCGCGGTACGCCGACCAGGTGCCGTGGGACTTCCTGCGCCGGGCCGCCGAGCGATCGGCCGCTGTCGCGATCGTCCTCGACCGCACCCCCGCCGACGCGGTGGAGACGGTGTCGACCCACCTGGCCCGGATGCTCGCGGCGCGTGGGCTGAAGGACTCTCCTCTCTTCACCGTGAACGAGACCGAGCTCAACGACCAGGGCCTGCTGCCGCCGCGCCAGGTGGCGGAGATCCGGCGCTGGCTCTCGCAGCTCGGAGCCGATGCCGACGCCCGTGCGGCCATGGTCAAGCAGACCCTCGACGGCGCCATCCGGGGTCTGGCCCGACGGGCCCACACCGTCGCGGACGCGTGTGTGGAGCAGACCGAGACGGCCCAGCGGCTGCGGACCGGCGCCGACGCGGCCTACGACGAGGAGATCCGCAGGATCCTCGACGCCACCGCCGACGGCACCCTCCTGCGGGGCGAGGTGCTGGTGCGCTGGCAGGAGTTCGTCGGCACCGGTGAGCTCCTGCGGTCGCTTGAGCAGCGGGTCGGCCGGCTCCGCGACCGGATGGTGAACGCGGTCAAGGGCAAGCCGCAGCAGGCCGAGCGGGTCAGCGTGGCGGTCGAGTCCAGCCTGGAGACCCTGATCCTCGAGCACGCCGAGGCCGCCGCCGAGCGCGCCGAGGCCTCGTGGCAGATGCTGGCGCCCGGCCAGGAGCTGCTCTCGGACGTCGGCGAGGATCTCGGCCGCGCATCGCGCGGGCTGCGTCGCAAGGCCGAGCGCGCCGTTCGCGAGTGGCAGCAGGACGTCCTCGACATGGTCCGCACCGAGGGCGCCGACAAGCGCACCACCGCGCGCTTCCTGGCGTACGGCGTGAACGGGCTCTCCGTGTCGCTGATGGTCGTGGTCTTCGCCCAGACTGCCGGCCTGACCGGTGCCGAGGTCGGCATCGCCGGCGGTGGGGCGGTGCTCGGCCAGAAGCTCCTGGAGGCGGTGTTCGGCGACCAGGCCGTGCGCACCCTCTCGGAGCGGGCGCGTCGCAAGCTCGAGGTCCGGGTGCGCATCCTGCTCGACGAGGAGCGCGCCCGCTATCTCGACCTGCTCGGCAGCCTCGGCATCGAGCCGTCGGCCGCCGACCGGGTACGCGACGCCGCCCGCAGGGTGGACGACCTCCGGTTCGCCTCCAGCGACGGACCGTCGACCCACTCACACTAGGCTCGCACGCGTCCTGGTAACGCGTGTGTCGAGGGAGAACATGTCGTCGTTGGTGCAAGGAGCCAAGAGACTCGTGTCTCGCGGTTCGGATCTGGGCAACCGGATCGAGGGTCTCGAGCAGGCCGCGCAGGCAGCTCGGGGTCGGCTCGCCGACCCTGTGGTGAACGACGCCGAAGCGGCCGTGGCCCGTGCCTCGAGCCGGCTCGGGCTCGCCGCCGACCACACCGTGGTCGCGCTGGCCGGTGCCACCGGATCGGGCAAGTCGTCGACCTTCAACGCCCTCGCGGGCGTCGAGCTCTCCTCGGTGGGCGTGCGCCGTCCGACCACCTCGTGGGCGACGGCCTGCGTGTGGGGCAAGGCCGGCGCCGACGAGCTGCTCGAGTGGCTCGGCATCGCCCCCCGTCATCAGGTGATGCGCGACTCCCTGCTCGACCTCGGCAAGGAGGACAGCGCGCTCCAGGGCGTCGTACTCCTCGACCTGCCGGACCATGACTCGACCGAGGTCTCCCACCACCTCGAGGTCGACCGGCTGATCGAGCTGACCGACCTGATGGTGTGGGTCCTCGACCCGCAGAAGTACGCCGATGCAGCCGTCCACCACCGCTACCTCGCCCCGCTGGCCTCGCACAAGGACGTCATGCTCGTCGTGCTCAACCACATCGACGAGGTGCCCGAGGACCGCCGCCAGTCGATGCTCGACGACGTACGCCGGCTCGTGGTCGCCGACGGCCTCGACGGCGTACCCGTCGTCGCGACCAGCGCCCGCACCGGTGAGGGGATCGACGCCCTGCGCAGCGAGATTCAGCGCCGGGTGAAGGCGAAGAGCGCGACCCGTTCCCGGTTGGAGGCCGACGTCCGGGACGCCGCGAGCCGGCTCCAGCAGGCGACCGGCACCAGCACCCACCCCCAGCTGTCCAGGGACCGGATCGCGGCCCTCGAGGACGCCTTCGCCGATGCGGCCGGGGTGCCGACCGTGGTCTCGGCGGTGGACTCGGCGACCCGGTTGCGAGCCGGCCGGGCCACCGGTTGGCCGGTCACGTCCTGGATCTCGCGACTTCGGCCCGACCCCCTCAAGCGGCTCCACCTCGACCTCGGCGATTCCGGCAGGGAGTTCACCGGGCGCGGGCGCACGTCGGTGCCGGCGGCGACCCAGGTGCAGCGGGCCCGCGTCGACAGCGAGGTGCGCGCGGTGGCCGACGAGGTGTCGGCGCCCCTGTCGCGGCCG
>JAWWPM010000017.1:0-5128 GCA_033854915.1 Nocardioidaceae bacterium | reverse complement strand
TACGACGTCGTACCCGTCCCCGCATCGTCGCTCCTCCTCGAGCCGTGACGGCACCGGCTGGCGCGTCGTGCCGGGTCCTAGGCTGACGCGCATGGACGCCCGGCAACCGGACCCTACGGGTCCGTCCAGCATCTCGGTGGCGATGGCGACGTTCAACGGCGAGACCTACCTGCCCGAGATGCTCGACAGCCTGGCCGGCCAGACCCGTCCGCCCGACGAGCTCGTGGTGCGCGACGACGGCTCCTCGGACGCGACGGTGCGGATCGTCGAGGACTTCGCCGGCCGGGCGCCGTTCCAGGTGCAGGTCCTCACCGGCGAGCACCTCGGCTACGCGCAGAACTTCGTGGCGGCGACCCGGGAGTGCTCGGGGGACCTGATCTTCTTCGCCGACCAGGACGACTCCTGGCGGCCCGGCAAGCTCGAGACGGTCGCCCGCGCCGCCGATCCCGGCGCCCAGGCTCTCTTCCACGACTTCGCGCTGGTGTCGGGCGACGGGAAGCAGATCGCGCCGTCGTACTACCGGCTGCTGGCCGACCGCGGCTACGGCCCCGGGATCGCGCTGAAGGGTTGCAGCATGGCGGTCACCCGCAGCTTCGTCGACAGCTGGGGCTGGCCGCCCGCCGGCACCGCGGTGTCGCACGACTTCTGGGTGGCCCTGCTGGCCACGGCGTTCGGCCAGCGGCGCAACCTCGACGACATCCTGATCGACCACCGCTTGCACGAGGCCAACACCTCCGGCTGGGTCCCCGACGACTCCTCGCGCGTGTTCACCGAGCCGGGCGGCACCTCCGGCGAGGTCGACGTCCTGATCGACCTGGTGGTCAAGCCGCCGCGGTTGCGCGGCTGGACGCAGGTGTTCCTCGACGCAGTTGACGAGCGCGGCGAGCGGATCGACCCTGACGCGGCCCAGCGACTGCGGCGCAGCCTGCGCACCAACCGGCGGCGGCATCGCGCGGCGAGGGCCGCCGCCGGCTAGATCCCTACGGCGTCTGGTTGCGGGTGGCCGCGGTCCAGGCCGGTACGCCGGGCTTCACCGGGTGGTACACGAGCCCGGGCTGCTCGAACTCCTCGGGCCGCTCGTGGAAGTAGTGCTCTCGCACCGGTCGGAATCCGAAGGTGAGATCGTCGGGCCTGCCCGCCGGCGATCTTCCGACGTACGTCGTGCGCTCGCGGCCCGGCGGGACGAACGAGCCCTCGCCGCCGAGGTCCTCGACCACGAGCCCCGCCGCGAGGGCGGCGGTGGCGAGGGTGAACTCGTAGTGGCCGGCCCAGCGCTCGTCGGCCATCGTCTGGGGATAGACCTCCAGCAGCCGGCGCGACACCCGCATGAACGGGTTCAGGGAGCGCACCCACTGCCGCCGCCGGATCTCGTCGGGCGCGGTGGCCTCCTTCCACCAGGGCCACCTGCGCTGCTCGCGGCGCCACATCACGGTGGTGGTCAGCAGATCGGCCTCGTTGTCGGCGAACCGGCGGAGCACGTCGTCCCAGCGGCCGGCGACGTCCACGTCGTACTCACACACCCACAGGTGGTCGGCCGTCAGGCCGCGAAGCACGGGCACCAGGAGCGTGTCGAGGTAGCCACCCTGCACCCCGCCGTGCTCGGCCATCCGCCGGTAGCGCACCGGCATCACCTCGGCCGGGTCCTCGTAGGCGAACGGCGCGTCGGGCCTCGGGAACGCGTCGCGGCTGAGCACGAAGTGCCACTCGACCAGCTCGCTCGACTCGGCGACCAGCCGGTCGAAGTGAGCGCGGATCCGGGGCGAGTCCCGGTGGGTCAGGAAGACGCCGGCTGCGGTCACAAGCCCGTGACGCCCTCGCCGGCGCCGGCCTGCTCGTCGAAGTTCTCGTGCTCCAGCAGGTGGAGCAGGGGCACCCCGATCTTGCGGCGGGCCCGGGAGGTCCAGTCGACGTGGAAGAACTCGGCGACGACGTGCGAGCGGGTCAGGATGATCGCCTCGCCCGCATCGAGCCTGCCGACGGCGGCCGCGAGCGCGGCGATCGGGTCGTCGTCGACCACCTGTCCCTCGGCGGTGGCACCGGCGGCGGTGAGCGCGGCCAGGGTGCTCGCCAGATCCCTGGCGGACCGCTCCTCGGTGACCTCCTGGGCGGTCTCGATGTCCTCCACCGAGACCGGGAGCGCGGGGGAGACCATGCCGTCGCCGCCGATCGAGCTCATCGCCGCCTCGACGCGTGCCGCGGCATCCTCGACGGGGAGCAGCACGAAGTAGTGGACGTCGGCCTCGAGGCTCTCGTGCAACGAGTGCACCTGGGCGGCGTCGGCGGCCGTCAGCGCCTGCTCGACGAGGAGGACGACGGTGTAGGTCTCGCTCATGACAGCTCCCGTGGCGGTGGTGGCGCCGAAAGCCTAGGTCATCCTCGGCGTACCCGGACCCGGGCACCCGGCCTAGGGTCCGAGCACGTCGGTCAGGTCGTAGGAGACCGGCTCCTCGAGCTGGTCGTAGCCGCAGCTCTCGGGATCGCGGTCGGTGCGCCAGCGACGGAACTGTGCGGTGTGCCGGAACCGCCGGCCCTCCATGTGGTCGTAGGCCACCTCGATCACGAGGTCGGGCCGCAGCGGGGTGAAGCTGAGGTCCTTGCCCTGGCTCCACCGGCTCTGGGTGCCCGGCACCCGGTCGGGGTTGGCGGTCAGGAACTCCGCCCAGCGCCCCCACGGATGGTCCTCGATGGGGACGACCAGCGGCTGCAGCTGCTCGATCAGCTCGGCGCGCCGGGCCTCGGTGAAGCTGGCACTGACGCCGATGTGCTGCAGCTCGCCCCCTCCTCCGACGCGGTCGTACAGCCCGAGCAGCAGGCTGCCCAGCAGCGGTCGCTCGGGGGTGCTGGTCTTGTGCTCGCGGTAGCCCGCCACCACGACGTCCGCGGTGCGCTCGTGCTTGATCTTGAGCATGGTGCGGGCGTTCTCGGCGTACGGCGCGGCGAGCGGCTTGGCGACCACACCGTCGAGCCCGGCCCCTTCGAACTGGTGGAACCAGCCCTCCGCCTTGGCCGGGTCGGTCGTGGTCCGGGTGAGGTAGCACGGTCCGTCGAGGCCGGCGAGGGCCTCCTCGAGCGCGGCCCGGCGCTCGGAGAACGGCCGGTCGACGTACGACGTGTCCCCCAGCGCCAGCAGGTCGAACGCCACGAATCCCGCGGGCGTCTTCTCGGCCAGCATGTCGATGCGGCTCTTGGCCGGGTGGATCCGCTCCTGGAGGGTCTCGAACTCCAGCCGGTCGACACCGTCGTCCCCCCGCAGCGCCACGAAGATCTCGCCGTCGAGCACGCAGCGGTCGGGCAGCTGCTCCCGCATCGCAGCCACCACCTCGGGGAAGTAGCGCGTCAGCGGCTTGGTGTTGCGACTGGCCAGCTCGATCTCGTCGCCGTCCTTGAACACCAGACATCGGAAGCCGTCCCACTTGGGCTCGAAGCTCAGGCCGCCGGCCCCGTCGACGACGTACTTCGCCGGATCGGGGATCCCCTTGACCGACTTGGCCAGCATCGGCCGCACCGGCGGCATCACGGGCAGGTCCATGCCGCGACCCTAGACCCGGGCGCGGACGGTCCGATCAGGCGAGGTACTAGGACCTTTGGACAGGTTCCCCAACGACACCGGGCGGCGCAGACTCCGAGAAATCCATCGAGCCGCTGCGCGGCGGAGATCGGGAGTGTGGCGATGTCACGACGAGTCGGACGGGTACTCATTGCTGTGGTGGCGGCCGGGTTTGCCCTGTCTGCGGAAGCGGCGGTCGCGGCGGCGCCGGCGAGCAAGCTGCAGCAGTTCCGGGTCCCTACGGCCAACAGCCATCCCAGAGCCATCGCCACCGGGTCCGACGGGAACCGGTGGTTCATCGAGGGCACCGACCTGACCGGTTCGCCGGCCAAGATCGGTCGGGTGACCGTCGGCGGAGCGGTCACCGAGCTCGCCCCCGACCAGTCGGTGGGGTGCAACCAGTGCATCCTGTCCGACATCGCGCAGGGCCCGGCCAACGTGCTCTACGTGGCCTCGAACGACCCGACGCTGATCCGGTTCAACGTGGCGACCAACAGCTTCCTGGCGCCGGTCCAGATGCCGAACTCCCTCGCCCTGGCCGGGACCCTGGCCATCCACGGCGACGACGTGTGGATCACCGACTTCAACAACGACGTGGTCTGGCGCTACCGGATCTCGACCGGGCAGTTCACCTCGGTCCCGGCCTCCGACCCGAGCGATGTCGCCGTGGACCAGGCCGGCAACGCCTGGTTCGCCGAGCCGGGAGATGTCAACGCCCCCGGGACGAGCAACATCGGGAGGATCGACGCGGTCACCGGTGCCGTGACCAGGACCGCGACCACCGTGTCCCCTCGCAACGTCACCGTGGCCACCGACGGTCAGGTCTGGTTCACCGCACTCCAGCCCACCGACGCGATCGGCCGTCTCGACCCGGCCACGGGCTCCGTCACACTGTTTCCCCTCGGCGCCACGGGCACGGTGGGACCCGAGGCGATCGCCGCCTCGCCCGACGGCTCGGTCTGGTTCGCCCAAGAGACGAAAGGCAACGTCGCCCGCATCACCAACGCCGGGGTGATCACCGAAGGCAAGGTGGTCAAGGGAAGCGGGCCGCTCGGGATCACCGTCGCGACCGACGGCGACCCCTGGTACACGATGACGGCGGCGAACAAGGTCGCGACCCTGCACTTGTTGTAGCCCTACCTGTCTGACCGCGGGTGAGTCCACGTGGCTCCCCGGGCAGGAGTCGAACCTGCGTCGCTAGTCCTGATTCAAAGTCAGGCGGGCCCTACCGGCAGACCAACCGGGGAATGAGTGGTCCAGCGTAGAGCCCGCTCGCGCGCGAGCGCGCTCTCGGCTCGCTGCGGTTGCGCGTCCCGGCTTCGCTCGGGACGCGCAGTCCTCGCTCGGGACGAGCAGTCCTCGCTCGAGCCTTGCGGACGATGGCCGGACCCCGCGGTGCGGGGCATAGGTTGGTCCTCATGCCGAGCGACCTGACCGTGATCGTGCTCGCCGCGGGTGGAGGCACTCGCATGAAGTCGGGGACCGCCAAGGTCCTGCACGAGATCGGTGGCCGGAGCTTGGTCGCCCACGTGCTCGCCGCGGTCCAGGCACTCAGCCCGACCCGGGTCGTGGCGGTCGTCG
>JAWWPM010000016.1:0-3244 GCA_033854915.1 Nocardioidaceae bacterium | reverse complement strand
AGCGTCGACCCACGCGAAAGAGCCCTATGAGGAGGCTGGCGGTTGGTTGCGGCGAGTCGTGGACAGGGTTGCCCGGGCAAGCTCGGCGACCCGGCCGGCACTGAGGTTGCTGGCAGTAGCGATCATTTGGAAGCTCCAGCCACGGCGGCGAAGGTCACGCACGACGCGTGGAGTCTCGCTGTCCAGTTCGCCGATTACGACACCAAGGGCGGTCCGCAGTTCCTCCATGGCGCTCAGAATGCGTACGGGGTCCTCGAACTCGGTGATCCGGCGCCGCTCGTCGTCGAGCACGTTCAAGATGCTGGCCAGGTTCGGGCCTTCGAATCCTAATCCGCTTGAAGACTCGGGGGAGGAGGTTGCGCATGCTCCTTTGGCTGGCCCGTGCCGGGTCAAGCAAAGGCACCCGCGGCCGCGACCGGGTTCGCGCCCTACCCCCGGTTCAGGCAGCGCGGTCATAGCGGCTGGCCGTCTCACGTTGGGGGTTGAAGGCCCCCGACGTGTGGTCGTTGATACGACGCAGCAGGGACTTGGCGAAGACGCGCATTGGGCTCTCTTCCTATTCAAGGTCACGCACCGGTTGATGCGTGACCCACCGTCTCAAACCAATGTTTCAGACACGTCAGATCGTTCCAATCCCGGGCGTGACTCGAGTCACGCCTGAACTCGTGCCCTCCCCGGCGGTCGAGGAAGCCGCGGCTCAGGGCGCGCCGGGAGCTGCGGTCGAGCCGCGTACGACCAGGGAGAGCGGGAGGAGCACCGAGCGTGCGGCGCGGGACGGGTCGGCGATGGAGTCGAGAAGCAGCCGGGCCGCCTCGGCTCCGATCTGCTGGTGCGGGATCGCGATCGAGGTCAGCGGTGGCTTGAGTTTGTCCAGGAAGGGCATGTCGTTGAAGCCCACGACGCTCAGGTCCTCGGGGCAGCGCAGGCCGCGTTCGGCGAACACGTCGTAGCAGCCGAGGGCGATCAGGTCGTTGCCCGCCACGATCGCCGAGAAGCCCAGGTCCGCGTCAAGGAGCCGTCGCAGGCCCGCTGCGCCGGCGGCCTCGCTCCAGTGGTCGGCCGTGGTCATCAGGCGGGGGTCCTCGTCGAGCCCCAAGTCGCGGATCGCCGATCGGAACGAGCGGGCACGAGTGACGCCGGTCGAGGTGTTGGGTGGACCAGCCACGTGCGCGATGCGCGTGTGACCGAGGCCATCGAGGTGACGCACGGCCAGCTCGATGCCGGCCGCGTCGTCCGGGGTGATCGACGGGACGTCGATCCCGTCGGGGCGACGGTTGACCATCACCATCACCACGCCCTCACGATGGAGCTGCTCCATGAGGGGGTGGTCGACCAGTGCGGTCGCCACGATCAGCCCTTCGACCTGGCGCGACCGCAGCAGCTCGATCTGGGCGCTCTCGCGGCCGGGGTCGTTGTCGGTGTTCACGATCAGCCCGCTGTAGCCGGCCGGCTCGAGCACGTCCTCGATGCCGCGCACGATCGGTGGGAACAGCGGGTTGGTCAGATCGGGGATGACCAGACCGACCGTGCCGGACTTGGACGTCTTGAGGCCGCGAGCGATCGGGTTCGGGCGGTAGCCCAACGTGTCGGCCACCTTGATCACGCGACGCGCGGTCTCTGCATTGACCAGTCCACGGGTGGCAGGGTTGAGCGCGCGCGACGCCGTGGCCGCGTGGACGCCCGCGGCCTCGGCCACGTCGCGCAGCGTCGGAGAGGGCACGGTGAGGATCCTAGGGCGCAGAGGGCTCGACGACGGGTCTGTGCCAGCGGGTGCGAACGGTCGCGGCCGCCAGGCCCAGGGGTACGGCGAGTAGCGCGCTCACCGTGAACAGCACTGCGTACCGTCCCTGGTCGGCCAGGCCCGACCCGGCGACGGCGGCCAGGGAGCTGCCGACGAACAGCGAACCGGCGAAGAAAGACACCACCGTCGCCCGTGCCGACGGCAGGACCTCGGTTGCCCAGGTCTGGAGCGAGGAGTGCATGGAGGTCCAGGCCAGCCCGAGCAGGATCGCGGCGAGAGCGGCGACCGCGACGTTTTGGGAGACGGCGAGGAGCGCGCAGGCGCCCGTGGCCGAGACTGCGCCCAGCGCGATCAGACGGGCCGGGTGCCAGCGCTGGCTTACCCGCGCGACCACCGTCGAGCAGGCGAAGACCGAGATGCCGTACACGCCGGTCGCGAGCCCGGCCACGGTGGTGGACGCGCCGGCGTGCTCGATGGCGGGGGGGAGCAGGGTGAGCGTGCCCAGCAGAACGGCTCCCTCGGCGAGCGCGCACAGCAGCAGGAAGAGCGTCACCGGCGAGCGCCCGACCTGGGCGATGGGACCCAGGAGGGACGGGCGGCGCTCGGAGACCGGCTCCCGAAGAGCTCGCAGCCGGGCCGCGAGCACGATGGCGGCCGTTCCGGTCAGCACGAACATCACCCGCCACGAGAGCACGTCGGCGACGATCCCGGCACCGATCGAGGCGAGCGCGGTCCCGAGCGCGACGCCGACCATCAGGCGGGAGACGTCCCGCTGCCTCACCTCGGCGCGCACCGTATCGCCGAGGTAGATCAGGGCGGCAGGGTAGGCCGCGCCGAAGAGGCCTCCGGCAAGCCCACGCGAGACGGCGAGCAGCGGAGCCGTCGTCGCGCCGGCCGACGCGATCGAGCAGAGCCCGGCGAGGAGGAGGGTGGCGCGCATCGTCGCAACCCGGCCGAACCGGTCGGAGACCGAGCCCCAGACCGGCTGGGAGAGCCCGTAGACGAGGAAGTACGCGCCGGCGGCGCGGACGATCTCACCGAGCGGAACACCGAGATCATGGGCGATCACGACCAGCATCGGCGGCATGGCGAAGCGGTCGAAGGTCGCCACGAACGCCGCCCACTGGAGCAGCCGGATGGGCGCGGCCCGGGTCTCAGCCGGCGTCGACAAGCCCGGAGTCCCTCGCCAGGGCCGCGTCCATCGCGTCCCGCCCGTCCACCGGCTCGGGCAGGTAAGTGCGACGCAGTGCGACCAGGTTGGCCAACGACTCCGGGTCCACGACTCCGTCGCTGACCAGGCCCTCGTCCGGGCTGCGCAGCCGGACGACGTACCGCTCGGCGAGCGCCCGGTCGAGACCGAGCCGTCGCTGGGCGGCCTCGACCGCCTTCCCGTCAAGCGAGCCGGTGAGGATCTCCGTGCAGGTCTCGCTGAGTGCTCGGAGCAGGAGGCGCGCGGGCTCGAGGTGCTCCGCCCCGACGATGGCCACGACCGTGCCGAGGTAC
>JAWWPM010000015.1:0-12781 GCA_033854915.1 Nocardioidaceae bacterium | reverse complement strand
GTCACCAGGAGCTCATGGCCCGCCTCACCGAGCAGGGCAAGGCCCTGCACCGATCCTGGGTCGAGGAGGTCTTCGCGCCGTTCCTCGCCGAGGCGGACGACGCCGACGCGCTCGCCGACCTGCTGGTCGTGGCGACCGACGTCTACACCTGGAAGCTGCTGCGTCGCGACCGGGGCCTGAGCCGCGATCGCACCGAGGGACGGATGCGCCGCCTCGTGAACGCGCTGCTCGTCCCACTCACCACCACCTGAGACAACGACCCGAGGAGCAAGCCATGGCCGAGATCCTGTTCGTCACCTGGGACGGCGGCGGCAACGTGCCGCCGGCCCTCGGCATCGCCGCCGAGCTGCAGTCTCGCGGACACGGCGTCCGCGTCCTCGGCCACGCGAGTCAGCAGGACTCCCTGGCGGTCGCGGGCTACGAGGTCGCACCGGCACGGCAGGCCCGGGAGTTCTCGGCCCTCGACACCAACTCCCCGCTGGCGCTGGTCTCGATGTTCGGCGACCGAGGCCTCGGCCGCGACGTCCTCGACGCGCTCGCCGACCGGCCCGCTGAGGTGGTGGTGGTCGACTGCCTCCTGTTCGGGGTGATGGCCGAGCTGCGCGAGGCCGGCACGCCGTACGTCGTCCTCGAGCACCTGTACGACGCGTACCTCACAGACGGCTGGATGAAGGGCCCGATGGGACAGGGCATGCGGCTCAAGCGACTGCACCCGACCCGTTCCCTCGCCGAAGCCCGGCTGCGACTGGTCGCCTCGCTGCCGACGCTCGACCCGGCCGGCGCCGGCCGCCGGCACAACCTCGCCTACGTCGGGCCGGTCGTGCCCTTCTCGGCGCGAGCCGAGGCGGACCCCATGGTTCTGGTCAGCCTGAGCACGTTCCGCTTCCCGAAGATGGCGCAGTGCCTGCAGACCATCCTCGACGCCTGCGCCGGGCTCGACGCCCGCGTCGTGGTGACCACCGGTCCGGTGGTCGACCCGGCCGAGCTGCGGGTGCCGGCGAACGCCGAGGTGCACCGGTTCGTGCCCCATGCCGAGCTGATGCCAGGAGCCTCGCTGGTGATCGGGCACGGGGGACACGGCACCACGATGCAGGCGCTCGCGCACGACGTACCGCTGGTGCTGATGCCGATGCACCCGATGCTCGACCAGCCGATGGTGGCCCGCTCCGTGGAGGCGGCCGGCGCCGGGCGCGTCGTCCCCAAGAAGGCCGCGGCGGCCGACCTCACCCCGGTGATCGCCGCGCTGCTCGCCGACGGCCCGCACCGCGCCGCGGCGGCCCGGCTGGGCGCGGAGATCCGCTCGATGCCGGGCGCGCGCAACGCGGCCGACCGGATCGAGTCGCTGCTGAAGGACGGCGCACCGACGTCGGAGCATCCCGCCGCGCGGCCCTGACCCGCGACCATCGGGACGGACGAAGGTCCCGGTCCCTGCGACCTGGTCCTCTGGCGCCCCGAGCGCTCCCTCGATGGACTGAGGTCGCAGACCAGAGGAGGGGCCATGACCACCATCGATGTCGTCGGCACGTCGGCACGAGGCGGCGGACGGGAGACAGCCCGACGTCGTGTTCGCGACTGGATGACCGCGTGCGCCGCCGCCGAGGCCGTCGGGATGACGGCGGCGTCCGCGGCTGCGCTGGTGTCCAACCACGTCGGCCAGAGCGACCGCGGTCGCCTGACCGCGCTCGCCGTGATCGTGGCCGGGGGCCTCGTGGAGGGAGTCGCGCTCGGATGCGCCCAGGCGTGGCTGATGCGGCCGGTCCTCGGCGGACGCTCCCGCGCCTGGTTCCTGGTCACGTTGGCATTCGCCGGCTTGGGCTGGGCGGCCGCCTCGGCGCCCGCCGCCCTCAGCGGTGACGAGTCGGGGACCTCGCCCGCGCTCGGGCTCGTGCTCGTCGGAGCCGCTGGGTTGGGCCTGGTGATGGGCGCCATCCTCGGAGTGGCTCAGTCGGTCACGCTGCGCGGCCGGGTCGCCCACCCGTGGCGGTGGGCGTCGATCAGCTCGGCGGCCTGGCTCCCCACCATGGTCGTGATCTTCGCGGGTGCGACCGCTCCGTCGGCGGGCTGGCACGTCTATCAGACGGTGCCGCTCGGGACCGCCACCGGCCTCGTCGGGGGAGCGGTGCTCGGTCTGGTCTGCGGTGCGTTGAGGCCCGCTCTCGACGGGCCGCCGCCACACGCGCAGGCGCTGGTAGCCCTGCTCGGTACCCGATGGGGCTCGGGCGCGGGACACCGGCTGCTCGGACTCCGGGTGCGCGGCAGGCACAGCGGGCGAGCGTTCGAGCTGCCGGTTCAGTACGCCGTACAGCGGGTCGGGCCCACCGACCTGCTCGTCGTCGTACCGGCGCATCCGGAGGGAAAGACGTGGTGGCGCAACCTGCAGGCCGAGGTGCCCCTCGAGGTTCTGTACGCCGGTCGGTGGTCTCCGGCCCTGGGCAGCGTCGTCCGCGCAGGTGAAGTCGGGCATGCCGCAGCGCTCGCCGCCTACCGCCGGAGGTGGCCGCGCGTCCGGCTGCCCGACGACCAGCTGGTCGTGGTGCTGCGCCCGAACGGTGGCCCTCGGTGGAGTGCGACGCCGGTCGGGTGACAGAGTTGGGGCATGAGCTCCTCACTCGCTGACGCCGACCTGAGCGCGCTGGTGGACGAGTGGATCGACTGGGCGGAGGCCGGAGCCCGACTCGGCGTCACCCCGGCCAAGGTCCGCACCATGATCCGCGACCACGAGCTGGCGGGCGCGGCTCCGGCTCCCGGCACCGGCCAGCAGCTGCCCGCGGCGTTCATCGACGACGACGGCCTGGTCGTCAAGGGCCTGTCCGGTCTGCTCACGGTGCTGCACGACAACGGGTACGACGACCGCGAGTGCATCGCCTGGCTGTTCACCGACGCCGCCCTGCCCGGTCGCCCGATCGACGCGCTCCGGGAGAACCGCGGGTCCGAGGCCAAGCGCCGCGCCCAGTCCATGGGCTTCTGAGCCCGGTGGCCGCGCGGGGCAGGCCCTGGGGTCCCGTCGTGGGGGCCGTGGCCCTGGTCCTGCTCGCGTTGGTGCTCGGCCACGGCGCCTTCTCCGGCGGCAGTGCCGGCAGCAGCAGCACACCGACGAGCCACGTGACCGTCGTCGCCGCTTCGCTGCCCGCGGAGGCCCGGCAGACGCTCGCTTTGATCGACAGCGGGGGACCGTTCCCCTACGACCAGGACGGCGTGGTGTTCGAGAACCGCGAGGGCCTGCTGCCCGACCACGACACCGGCTACTACCACGAGTACACCGTGTCCACCCCGGGCTCACCCGACCGTGGCGCACGGCGGATCATCACGGGGAGCGCCGGTGAGCTGTACTACACCGGCGACCACTACCGATCGTTCGAGAGGATCTCACCATGAGCGGACTCGCCGGGCTGCTGGCCCACCACGCCCCGCCGGGCATCTACCGCTGGCACGGCGCGTTCGAGGTGGCCGACGTGCGGCACACCGTCGAGCACGCGGGCTGGCGGTTCGCCGAGGTCGACGGCTGGCACGGCGACACCAAGGCCGAGTTCCTGGCCGCGGTCGGCGAGGCGCTCGACTTCCCGGACCACTACGGGCAGAACTTCGACGCGCTCGCCGACTGCCTGGCCGACGTCACCGCCGGCGACAGCGAGGGCTGGGTCCTGCTCTGGGACGGGTGGGGTCCCCTGGCCCGGGCCGACGAGCGGGCCTTCTCGGTCGCGCTGTCGGTGCTCGGTGGGCGCGTGAACGCCGACAAGGGCGGCCGGTTCGCCGTGCTCCTGCGCGGCGACGGGCCCGACGTACCCGGCGTCCCCAGCCTCGACTGAGGGCTGTCAATTCCCCCGCTTGAGCGGGGGAGTTGATGCTTGTTGGGGTTTGCAACCCCCACTAAGCATCAAGATCCCCGCCTCGGCGGGGAAACCGACACGCACCCAGCCAGCCTCAGTGGAGGCGGTCGGTGGCCGCGGCCGCGAGCTCGAGGAGTACGGCGCGTGCCTGCTCGTCGACATCGGCTGCCCGGAGGGCGGTGGTCGCCCGGGCGGCCAGCTCGGTGATCACCGACTCGACCTGGGCGTGGGCCCCCGACTCGTCGATGATCCGTCGCAGCTCGGCCACCCGGGTGGTGTCGAGCTCGGTGCCCAGCGCGGCGTCGAGGCGGGCCGCGTCGGCCGCAGGCGCGCCGTCGAGCGCCAGCGCGACCAGCACCGTGCGCTTGCCCTCGATCAGGTCGTCGCCGGCGGGCTTGCCGGTCGCCGCCGGGTCGCCGTACACACCGAGCAGGTCGTCGCGCAGCTGGAAGGCCTCGCCGAGGGGCAGGCCGAACGCTCCGAGCCGAGCCAGCTGCCCCTCGTCGCCGCCGGCCAGGGTGGCGCCGATGTGGAGGGGCCGCTCGATGGAGTACTTCGCGGACTTGTAACGCAGCACCGTCATCGCCGCGTCGACGTCGGCCACCCCGCGGGCCTGCACGGACACGTCGAGGAACTGCCCGGTGATCACCTCCGACCGGCAGCGGTCGAAGACGTCGAGCGCGGCCACCACGCGGTCCAGCGGCAGCCCGCAGCGGCGCAGCAGCTCGTCGGACCAGCTCAGCAGCAGGTCGCCGAGCAGGATCGCCGCCGAGGCGCCGTACTGCTCCGGGTCGCCCCGCCAACCGTCACGACGGTGCTCGCCGGCGAAGCCCCGGTGGGTGGCGGGCCGGCCGCGCCGCGTGTCCGAGGCGTCCATGTAGTCGTCGTGGACCAGCGCGCTGGCATGGAGCAGCTCCAGGGCGGCGCAGGCCCGCACCAACGAGTCGTCGGCCGGGCCGTCAGCCGCGTCGGCCGGACCGGCCACCGAGTGGAAGCCCCAGTAGCAGAAGGCAGCGCGGAACCGCTTGCCTCCCGAGACGGACGCCCGCGCCTCGGCCAGCAGCCGGGCGGCGTCCTCACCGAGCGGGGCGAGCCGCTCGGCCTGCTCGTCGAGGAAGGCGTCGAGCGCCGCTTGCACTCGCTCGCGGAACCCCGCGGCGTCCCACGCCGGAGCGGATCCACCGGCGGTCCCGGTCGCGGTGCTCGTCACAGGGACGAGCCTAGGAGGCGCCGCCGCGGCGGGGCGCGGCGACCCGGCATCGGCTGGACGGATGCGGGCCGTGGACCGCGATCTCCTTAGACTCGGGCCATGACCGACAAGCCGACCATCGGCCAGCTCGTCCGCCACGGGGAGCGTTCGATCTCCTTCGAGTTCATGCCGCCTCGCGACGCCGCGGGCGCGCAGCAGCTCTGGTCGGCGATCAGCGATCTGGAGCCCTACCAGCCGACGTTCGTCTCGGTGACGTACGGCGCCGGCGGCTCGACGCGCGACACCACGGTCCAGATCACCGGCCGGATCGCCCGCGAGACCTCGATGCGCGCGATGGGTCACCTCACCTGCGTGGGCCACACCCGGGAGGAGCTCGTCGCGATCGTCGAGTCCTACCGCGCGGCCGGCGTCCGCAACATCATGGCCCTGCGCGGCGACCCCAAGGACGGCCCGAGCGCGCCCTGGACCCCGACCCCCGGCGGCCTCACCTATGCCTCCGAGCTGGTCGAGCTGGTGCACGGGCTGGGCGGGTTCAGCATCGGGGTCGCGGCCTTCCCCGAGGGCCATCCCGCCGCTGAGTCCCGCGAGCAGGACGCCCGGGTGCTGGCCGCCAAGGCGGCGGCAGGGGCCGACTTCGCGGTGACCCAGCTGTTCTTCCGCGCCTCCGACTACTTCGAGCTCGTGGAGCGGGTGCGCGCCGCGGGCTCGGACATCCCGATCCTCCCGGGCATCATGCCGATCACCAACCTCGGCTCGGTCCGGCGCATGGCCGAGTTGTCCGGGGCCGAGGTCCCCGCGTCGGTCCTGGGGCGCTTCGACGGGCTGTCCGACCCCGCCGACGTACGACGTGAAGGTGTGCGGGTGGCGACCGAGCTCTGCGTGGACCTGCTCGCGGGTGGAGCCCCCGGACTGCACTTCTACACGTTGAACCGCTCCCGGGCGACGCTGGAGATCTTCGAGGCGTTGAAGATCACCGCCTGAGGTGCTGGGCGCTCGGGACTACCGTGCTGGCATGCGCACCATCACCGTCACCGGCCAGGGCGAGGCCCGGGTCGCCCCCGACTCCGCCGTCGTCCGAGTCTCGGCCGTGCACGCCGCCACCGGCGTGGCCGAGGCGCTCGCCGGCGTCGACAGTGCGGCTGCTGCGATCGCCGCCACCGCCCGCGGGTTCACCACTCCCGAGCGGGTGCGCTCGACGTCGCTGCACATCGGGCGCGACCACGACCCGATCGGCCGGCCCGTCGGCTTCCAGGCCCGGCACTCGCTGGTGATCGGCTGCCCCGACATC
Source organism: Nocardioidaceae bacterium (assembly GCA_033854915.1). Lineage (GTDB taxonomy): Bacteria > Actinomycetota > Actinomycetes > Propionibacteriales > Nocardioidaceae > Nocardioides. Next base: position 6,456 of record JAWWPM010000015.1, on the reverse strand, counting down.
GCCGCCGCCGGAGGTTTGGTCACCGCGCTCGCCGAGGCGGTCGGTGAGCGACTCGAGATCGAGGGCGTCTCGCTCGAGATCGCAGACGAGACGACCGCCTCCGCCGCGGCCCGTGAGGCTGCCTATGCCGACGCGGTCGACCGCGCGACCCACCTGGCTGGCCTGGCATCGGCCGAGCTCGGCGAGCCGCAGCAGGTCACCGAGGGCGGTGCCTACGCCGTAGGACCGGCGCGCCAGGCCAAGGGGGTCGCGATGGCCGCTGCGTCGTTCCAGCCGGGCGAGACCGCGGTGTCGGCGTCGGTCACGGTGACCTTCCAGCTCCGATAGCTCAGGCCGGCCCGACCTCCTGGGCGACCAGTGCGGCCGAGAGCCCGACGTAGGGCAGTCCCGAGCCGGGGTTGGCGTGCGAGCCGCACGCGAACACGCCCGGCACCGGAGTCCGCGGCCCGAGCCGCCGGCGGACCGTGCCGCGGCCTTCCCACTCGATGCCGAGCGGGGTGCCGTGCCAGGCCTCGACGAGGTCCTTCGGCGACCGGTCCACGCGGGTCACGACGTGGTCGCGCACGGTGAGGCCGCGGCGGGCCAGCGTGGTCAGCAGGTCCTCCGAGACCCGTCCTCGCCCGAGCACTGTCCACGCGGCCCCGCCCTCGGGTGCGCGGCCGCCGGTCCGCAGCACCAGGGTCGGGTCGCCGTGCAGCACCAGCTCGTGGGGCAGGTCGCGGAGCGGAGCGTCGAGCCCCACGTGGCAGACCACCGGCGGCATCGCCGGCATGGTCCGGCGTACCAGCGCGGCCAGCGCCGGCAGGCCTCTCGGGTCGACGGCGCAGACCACGACGTCGGCGTCGAGGTCACCGCTCGCGGTGGCCACCCCGACGGCTCGCCCGTCACGCACCACCACGTCGTCGGCCCGGGCGCGGACCACGCTCACGCCCCGCGTCTCGAGGCGTCGTACCAGCGCGTCCCGTAGCACCCCCATCCCGCCGGTCACGGTCCAGGCGCCGAAGCGCTGCTCGAGGTACGACGTGACCCCGGCCCAGGCGGGCACGTTGCGCGGGTCGTGCCCGTCGATGGTGAACGGGTGGGCGGCCACCAGCCGCAGCCGGTCGTCGCGCAGCGGCTTGAGCCGCTTGTGCAGGGTCTCGCGGGAGTCGAGCCGCGCCGCCACCGCGCGGGGCAGCGCCTCGGGAGCCCACGGCACCTCCATGAAGCCGAGCCGGAGCGCCTCCCAGTCGTCGGCGTGGGCCTCGACGTGGTCGACCCACACCTGGCCGAGCCCGGGTCCGAGGGTGTCGAACGCCTCGAGCTGGGGAGCGCGTCCGGCGGTGAGGACCAGGGCCGAGCCGTCCTCGAACCAGTGCTCGCGCAGACAGTCGAGCTGGGTCAGCTCGAGCTCCTTGTCCAGGGGCCGGCCGGTCTTGCGGAACAGGTCGCGCACCACCGCGGGCAGCAGTGTGTGCGTGGCCGAGCCGTCCCACGTGAACCCGTCGGCGGTCACCGGGGCGAGGGCACCGCCGAGCTCACCGGCCTCCACCAGGGTCACGTCGTGCCCGAGCTTGGCCAGGCGCAGCGCGCAGGCGAGGCCGCCGAAGCCGCCGCCGATCACCACCACCCGGGCCATGGGCGCACCCTAGGTGACGTCTGTGCGCGGCCGCGGGTCAGCCGGGGGACGCGGGGGCGCCCGGCTGCCGGACCGGGCCCTTGCCCTTCCACCGCCGCCAGCCACGTCGTACCACCTTGGCCAGGAGGTAGAGCAGCACCAGCCCACCGGCGAGGAGCACCCCGGCGACGCCGGCGGCCAACCGTGGGTGATGGATCGCGAACACGATCACGCCGAGGACCGCGAGGTCCTCGGAGAGGCTGGCCGCGATGTTGCTCAGCGGCTCGGGGGAGGCGTTGATGGCGAGCCGGGTGCCGGCCTTCACCGAGTGGGACAGGAGCGCCGTACCACCCCCGACGGTCGCGGCGACGGCGCCGTTGAGGGAGTCGGCCTGGCCGGCCAGCAGCACTCCGACCACCGCGCCGGCGGTCGGCCGGATCGCGGTGGAGATCGCGTCCCAGGTCGAGTCGATGAACGGGATCTTGTCGGCCACGAACTCCATGGCGTAGAGGACCCCCGCAACCGCGAGCACGTCCCACCGGTGCAGCACGTCGGGCACCTGCTGGGTGTCGTGGACCCGGTCGGCGATGCCGAGGACGAGGACGACGAGGTAGCAGTTGAGGCCGCTGGCCCAGCCGCTGGAGAACACCAGCGCGAGAGCGTTCACGCGCCGAGTCCTGCTTGCTCGTGGTCGATCACGCGGGCGACCGAGCCGGGGTCGCGCCCGATCACGGTGGTGCCGTCGGCCGCGGTGATGATCGGGCGCTGGAGGGCCCGCGGGTGCGCGGCCAGACCGTCGAGCCAGTCGCCGCGGTGGTCGGCGTCGCGGGGGAAGGTGAGCCCCTCCTCGGCCGCCTCCTTCTGCCGGGCGATGTCCCACGGCTCGAGGCGCAGCGCCGCCAACACGCCCTCGAGCTCGGCCCGCGTCGGCGGGTCGTCGGGGTAGCGGCGCACGGTGTAGTCGACCCCGGCGGCGTCGAGATCGGCGAGCGCCACCCGGCACCTCGAGCAGGCCGGGTTGACCCAGATCTCCATCAGTCGACCTCGACCTCGGTCGCCCCGGTCATCGCCAGCAGCTCGTCGTACGTCGTGGAGAAGACCGCGGCCGGGTGGCCGGCGGCCGCCCAGATCACGTCGTAGTGGCGCAGCGCGACGTCGAGCCAGGTCGGCACCGGCTCGGGGTGCCCGATGGGGGAGACCCCGCCGATCACCTGGCCGGTGTGCTCGCGGACGAACTCGGGGGCGGCGCGCTTCAGGCTCGGCACGCCGATCCGCTCGGCCGTCGTCGACGTGTCGACCCGGTGGGCGCCGGAGGTGAGGATCAGGGCCGGGCCGGCGCCGGTGTCGAAGAGCAGGCTGTTGGCGATCGCCCCCACCTCGCAGCCCAGTGCCTCGGCGGCCAGCGCGGCGGTGTGGACCCGGTCTGGCAGGATGACGATGCGGCCCCCGCCTCCGCGCGCGGAGTGGGCCTCCTTGAACCTGATGACGGCTGCAGGCTCCTGATCGGGCATGCGGCGACCTTAGCCGGAAGGGGCGAGTGTGGATCGGCGACTGCCGGCCTCGGTGGGCCTGGCGATCCGTGCTGCCTGGGGCCTGGTCGGGGTGATCGGTCTGACCGTCGTGCTGATGGCGGTGTTCTACAACTCGGTGATCGGCTCCTGGGCGCACCGCCACGACGGCGCCCGCGAGGCGTTCGCCCAGGGCGGGCGGGTCGGCCTGGAGCGGGCCGGTTTCGTGCCGCCCGCCTTCTTGCCGGTCGGCGCGACCATGTTCGTGGTGGCCGCGATGCTGGTGTGGGTGCTCACCGTGTTCTTCCGCGAGGGACACCGCTGGGGCCAGCTGGGCCTGAGCGGGCTCGTGCTGGCGACGGTCTTCGCCAGCGTGGCCCTCGGCTTCGTGCTGCACCCGCCGGCGGTGTTCGTCCTCCTCGCACTGGTCTCGCTGGTGCTCGAGATGGCCGCCGCGGCCTGTCTGTGGCACCGCGACACGTTGGGCTACCTCTCCGACACCTGGCTCGACGGCTCCTCCTGAGCTCTCCGCACGTCCTTCTCCACACACTCCGCGGACCCTCTTGCATTGTCGGTGGGGAGGTGTAACGTTCTCGTTGTTCGAACAGGTGTTCGATCATCCGACTCCGGCGAGGGCGACCTCGACCCCCGTCCTCGCCGGGTCGGGTCCACGGGTCGACGAGTGTGCGGGGGAGACGGCATGAGGCGTTATGACGACCCGGTGGAGACCCGGATGGGTCAGGTGTCCGGCATGGAGGGTCCCGAGCAGTTCCTGTGGCGGGGCCGGTTGTGGAAGGTCCGCGCCGTGCTGGCGCACTGGGTGGAGACCGGTCCGTGGTGGCAGTCCGGCGGGGTCCGGGCCGTGATCGGCTCCGACCAGCCGGACGCTGAGACCGGGGCCCACGAGCCCGCCGGGCGCGCCCTGCGCCACGACCTGCTGGGGGAACGCGAGCTGTGGCGGGTCGAGGCCGGCCGCGGCTCCGCCGTCGATGGAGCAGCCGATGGTGGCGGGGTCTTCGAGCTCTCCTTCGACTGGAGCGACGGGCGCTGGGCGCTCGTCGGCTGTGCGGACTAGACGATGAGCGACCTGCGCCGTCCTGAGCCTGTCGTGGGGGGCCCTTTCTCGCTGCCCGCGACCACCCACTCCTACCTCGCCCGGTCCGCCGAGTCGCTGAGCGAGGCGGTCCACGCCCCCGACGTGCCCACCCGCTACGCCTGCGCCCATGTGGCCGCGCTGCGGGCCGCCGCGGCGCTGCTGGCCGCCCGGGCCCGCCCGACCCCGTCGCGCCGTCGCCGGCAGAAGAACGCGTGGGTCCTGCTGGCCGAGGTCGCCCCCGAGCTGGCCGAGTGGGCCACCTTCTTCGCCGCCGGAGCCGCGAAGCGGGCAGCCGCCGAGGCAGGCTCCACCAGGGCGGTCACCGAGCGCGAGGCCGACGACCTGGTGCGCGACGCCGACCGGTTCCTGACCCTGGTCGAGCAGGCCCTGGGGCTGGCACCCCACCTGTCGTCCCACCTGTCGCCGCACCTGTCGGTCGTCCCCGCGCCGCCGGTCCGCCGACCGACCGTCCGCGCCGGCTAGCGGGGGCGACGGATGGACCCCTTCGTCCACCTGCACGTGGCGTCGGGCTACTCCTTGCAGTACGGCGCCGCCCACCCCCACGTGCTCGTCGAGCGGGCGGCCGAGCAGGAGATGGACACCCTCGCCCTGACCGACCGTGACGGCACCTACGGCGCGGTCAAGCACGCCCTGGCCTGCCGGGCCGCGGGGATCCGGCCGGTGCTCGGTGTCGACCTGGCGGTCGCCCCGCAGGTCCGGCCGCCGGCCCCGCCCGCCCACGAGCAGCGCGCCCGCACTCCCGTGCGCGGCGGGGCGTTCCGCGACGACCGGTTGCTCCCGCGGGCGACGTTCCTCGCCCACGCCGGACACACCGGTGGCCGGGCCGGCTGGGCCGCGATCTGCCGGCTGGTCTCGGCGACCCAGCTGACCGGCGAGCGCGGCAAGCCCGTGGTCGACCTGTCGGTGATCGCACCGTGGCTCGCGAGCGGTGACGTGGTCGTGCTGCTCGGCCCGACCTCCGAGGTCGGCGCCGCGCTCGCCCGCCGCCGCGACGACCTGGCCCACGCCGCGCTCGCGCCGTGGCTCGAGCTGGTCCCGCGCGACAACCTCCTGCTCGAGCTGGTCTCCCACCGGCTGCCCGGCCGCAGCGGGGTGTGGGGCCCGGGCACCACCCCGCACGCCGCCCGGATGGCCGGCTTCGCCCGGCAGGCCGGGCTGGGTGCGGTGCTGTCCAACGCGGTGCGCTACGCCGACCGCCGCGACGCCCCGGTCGTCGACGTGCTCGACGCCGCCCGGCGGCTGGTCGCCCTCGACCGGCGCCACGTCGACCGGGGCAATGCCGAGGGCTTCCTCAAGTCCGGCAAGCAGATGCACGAGGTCGCCGAGGAGATCGCCCGGCTGGCCGGCCTCGGCGACACCGACCGGGAAGCCGGCCTGCTGCTCGCCCACACCCGGCAGGTCGGCGACCGGTGCGCGCTCGACCCGCGGGCCGACCTGGGGCTGGGGGAGGTCCACTTCCCGGAGTTCGACCTCTCCGGCGCCGGTCCCGGGGCCCCCGACCAGCAGCAGGCCGACGGCATCCTCCGGCAGCGCTGTGAGGCGGGGGTCGGCCGGCGCTACGGCTCGGCTCCCCGGCAGCGCATCTGGAAACGCCTCGACGACGAGCTGGAGATGATCCGCGGGCTGGGCTACGCGTCGTACTTCCTGACCGTCGGCGACGTCACCGACCTGATCCGCGAGATGGGGGTGCGCTGCGCCGCGCGCGGTTCGGGGGCGGGCAGCCTGGTCAACTACCTCCTCGGCGTCTCGGGGGTCGACCCGATCCGGCACGGCCTGCTGATGGAGCGCTTCCTCTCGCCGCTGCGGGCCTCGCTGCCCGACATCGACGTCGACGTGGAGTCGGCCCGGCGTGAGGACATCTACCGCGCGATCCTCGACCGCTTCGGCGGGGAGCGCTGTGTGTGCGTCTCGATGATGGACACCTACCGCGTCCGCCACGCCGTCCGCGACGTCGGTGCCGCGCTCGGGATGCCACCCGGCGAGACCGACGCGATCGCCAAGGCGTTCCCCCACATCCGGGCCCGCGACGCCCGGATGGCGATGCGCGACCTGCCCGAGCTCCGGGCGGCCGGCCTCGACAGCTCCCGGCTCGACCTGATGTTCGACCTGGTCGAGCGGCTCGACGGCCTGCCGCGCCACATCGCAGTCCACCCCTGCGGGGTGCTGCTCTCCGACGCCACCCTCCTCGACCGCACCCCGGTGGAGTCCAGCTTCGCCGGGTTCCCGATGAGCCA
>JAWWPM010000014.1:0-2873 GCA_033854915.1 Nocardioidaceae bacterium | reverse complement strand
TTCCGGCAGGGAGTTCACCGGGCGCGGGCGCACGTCGGTGCCGGCGGCGACCCAGGTGCAGCGGGCCCGCGTCGACAGCGAGGTGCGCGCGGTGGCCGACGAGGTGTCGGCGCCCCTGTCGCGGCCGAGGGCCGACGCCGTACGCCGTGCCTCGGTTTCGCGGCTGCCCGACCTCAACGACCGCCTCGACTCGGCCCTGTCCGGCACCGAGCTGAACGCGGACCGGATCCCGGTCTGGGCGGGGCTGGTCCGGATGCTCCAGTGGGTGCTGCTCCTGGCCGCGCTGACCGGGCTGGTGTGGCTGGGTGTGCTGGCCGGCGACCGCTACCTGAGCGACTCGACCCCCTCGACTCCCGAGGTCGGAGGCTTCCTGCTGCCGACGGTGCTGCTGCTCGGCGGGGTGATCCTCGGCGTCCTCCTGGCACTGGCCTGTCGTCTGCTGGTGTCCGCGACCGCCCGGTCCCGTGCGCGCTCGGCCGACCACCGGCTGCGCGAGGCCATCTCCGGTGTCGCCGACGAGCTGGTCGTGGCTCCCGTGCGCGGCGAGCTGACGGCCTACGACACCGTCCGCGAAGGCCTGGCCCGCGCCTTGAAGTAGCCCGCTTCCCGTCCACAGCGCCACCTCCGTGCGCCGTCTCCACAAGGCCTGCCGAACCGCGCCGGTCGTGTCGGTGCCGGTCCCGAGGCTCGTTGCCAGCAACCAACGAGACCGAGGAGACACCGATGAACGAAACCTTCGTCACCCTGTGCGGCTGGCTGGGCAACAACGTCGACCTGCGTCAGGCCGCCGGAGTGCCGGTCGCCAGCTTCCGGGTCGCGAGCACCCCGCGGCGCTTCCAGCGCTCCACCGAGACCTGGGAGGACGGCGACACCCAGTGGTACTCGGTGAACGCCTGGCGCACCCTCGCGGAGAACTGCGACCAGTCCCTGCGGCGGGGCGACCCGGTGGTCGTGCACGGCAAGCTGAGCGCGCACGTGTGGACCAACAAGGCGGGGCTGGAGGTGACGACCTTCGAGGTGGAGGCGGCGTTCGTCGGCCACGACCTGAACCGCGGCACCAGCCAGTTCCGGCGCCGCAGGCTCGCGGCCGCCGGCGACGCGGTGGCCGCAAGCGAGGGAGCCGCCTCGCCCGACGACACCGCGGTCCCGGTGGAGGAGCCGCCTGCTGACGCCGCCTGATGGCCGCCCCGATCCGGCGATCCGGCCGATCTCCCCGTAGGGTTTGGAGACATGGCTGACTACGTCTTCACCCTGCGAAACGTGCGCAAGGCGCACGGCGACAAGGTGGTCCTCGACAACGTGACGTTGTCGTTCCTGCACGGCGCCAAGATCGGCGTCGTCGGGCCCAACGGCACCGGCAAGTCGACCCTGCTCAAGATCATGGCGGGGCTCGAGCACGCCAACAACGGCGACGCGATCATCGACCCCGACGCCACGGTCGGCATGCTCCAGCAGGAGCCCCCGCTGACCGAGGGCAAGACCGTCCTCGAAAACGTCGAGGAGGCCGTGGCCGAGACCAAGGCCAAGATGGCGCGGCTCGACGAGCTCTACCTGATGATGGGCGACCCCGACGCCGACCAGGACAAGGTCGCGACCGAGGCCGGCGACCTGCAGAGCGAGCTCGACGCGGCCAACGTGTGGGACCTCGACAGCCGGCTCGACCAGGCGATGGACGCGCTGCGCTGCCCGCCGCCCGAGGTGCTGGTCGACAACCTCTCCGGTGGCGAGCGCCGCCGGGTGGCGCTGTGCAAGCTGCTGCTCCAGCAGCCCGACCTGCTGCTGCTCGACGAGCCCACCAACCACCTCGACGCCGAGTCGGTGCAGTGGCTGGAGGGCCACCTGGCCTCCTACCCCGGCTGCGTCTTGGCCGTGACCCACGACCGCTACTTCCTCGACAACGTCGCGCAGTGGATCCTCGAGCTCGACCGCGGCAAGGCCCACCCCTACGAGGGCAACTACTCGACCTACCTCGAGACCAAGCAGGAGCGCCTCAAGATCGAGGGCGCCAAGGACGCCAAGCGCGCCAAGATGCTCGAGCGCGAGCTCGCGTGGGTGCGGTCCAACCCGAAGGCCCGGCAGGCGAAGAGCAAGGCGCGACTGGGTCGCTACGAGGAGATGGCCGCCGAGGCCGACCGCAACCGCAAGATCGACACCGGTGAGATCAACATCCCGGCCGGTCCCCGGCTCGGTGACATCGTGCTGGAAGCCAAGGGCCTCGGCAAGGGCTTCGACGGCCGCACCCTCATGCACGACCTCTCGTTCACCCTGCCGCGCGCCGGCATCGTCGGCGTGATCGGCCCCAACGGCGTCGGCAAGACCACCCTGTTCAAGATGATCATCGGCGAGGAGAAGCCCGACGACGGCGAGCTCGTGGTCGGCAAGACGGTGAAGATCTCCTACGTCGACCAGAGCCGCGGCGGCCTTGACCCGCAGAAGAACGTCTGGGAGATCGTCTCCGACGGTCTCGACTTCATCAAGGTCGCCAACTTCGAGATGCCGTCGCGTGCCTACGTCGCGTCGTTCGGCTTCAAGGGTCCCGACCAGCAGAAGCGGGCCGGTGTCCTCTCCGGTGGCGAGCGCAACCGCCTCAACCTCGCGCTCACCCTGAAGATGGGCGGCAACCTCCTGATGCTCGACGAGCCGACCAACGACCTCGATGTCGAGACGTTGCAGTCGCTCGAGGACGCACTCCTGGAGTTCCCGGGCTGTGCCGTGGTCACCTCCCACGACCGGTGGTTCCTCGACCGGATCGCCACCCACATCCTGGCGTGGGAGGGCGACGACGAGGACGACGCCAAGTGGTTCTGGTTCGAGGGGAACTTCGCCGCCTACGAGGACAACAAGATCGAGCGCCTGGGCATCGAGGCGGCGCG
>JAWWPM010000013.1:0-3985 GCA_033854915.1 Nocardioidaceae bacterium | reverse complement strand
CCTCGAGCCAGCGGCCCAGGAGGGCCAGCTGGTCGGGGTCGAGCTCATCGAGGGGCGTGTCGGACAGCGCGGCGACCAGCGCGGCCCGGTCCACGCCTCCCAGCAGGGCACCCCCCGTCGCCGCCGTCACGTCCTTCAGCCGAACGCGTAGGAGTCGAGCGAGCCGACCACGAGGTCGCGGTCGTCGGGGGTCTTCACCAGCGCCCCGAGCGTGGGTACGACGACCTCCCGGACCAGCTCGGTCGCGCCCAGCGCGGAGAGCGCCGCCACCCAGTTGATCGCCTCGGCCACACCCGGCGGCTTGTCGACCTCCAGCACCCGCACGTGTCCGACGAAGCGGGCCGCCGACTCGATCAGCGGCACGCCGGCCGACGGCGAGGTGCGCCGCAGGATGCTCACCACGCGCGAAGCCTCGGGGAACTCCAGCCAGTGGTAGAGGCACCGTCGTCGCAGGGCGTCGTGGAGCTCGCGGCTGCGGTTGGAGGTCAGCACCACGATCGGCGGCTTCTCCGCGGTGAACGTGCCGAGCTCCGGGACCGTCACCGAGCCCTCCCCGAGCGCCTCCAGCAACAGCGCCTCGAACTCGTCGTCGGCACGGTCCACCTCATCGATCAGCAGCACCGGGGCCTGCGGTCCGGTGTGCCGCACGCACCGCAGGATCGGCCGCTCGACCAGGAACTCCTCGCTGAACAGCTCGGCCTCGGTCAACCGCTCGTGCTGCGACTCGGCGAGCCGGATCGCCAGCAGCTGGCGCTGGTGGTTCCAGTCGTAGAGCGCCTCGCTGGCGGTCAGCCCCTCGTAGCACTGCAGCCGCACCAGCGGGGCGCCGAGCACCCGCGCGAGGGTCTGCGCCGCGGCGGTCTTGCCGACGCCGGGCTCGCCCTCCAGCAGCAGGGGGAGGCCCAGCTCGAGGGTCAGGAACAGCGCGGTCGCCATACCCTCGTCGGCGAGGTAGCCCTCGTCGTCGAAGCGCCGGCGGAGCTCGTCGGCCGACAGGTGGCCCGAGGACTCGGCGCTCACTCGGTCTCCCCGAGCAGCGCCTGGTAGTCGTCCCACGTGTCGACGTCACGGGGTACGACGCCGGGCACCGGCACGCGGATCACGTCGGCGTCTCCACCGGTGGCGGAGTCCCCGGCGTCGACCAGCTTCCACACCCCCTTGTCGCCGTGCAGGCCGCGCAGCGTCTCCCACATGCTCCGATCGAACCACAGCGGGTGGCCCAGGGCGTCGTCGTAGGAGCAGACGCCCACCGCGTGGTCTCGACTCCGCTCGACCAACGAGCCGATCGCCTCCACGGTGACCCCGGGCTGGTCGCCCAGGAGCAGCACCAGCCCGTGCATGGCGGGGTGCACGTGGTCGAGGCCGGAGCGGATCGAGGTCGCGCAGCCGTCGCCGAAGTCGGGGTTGACCACCACATCGAGGTCGCTCAGGTCGACCCGTGCCTGCACCTCCTCGGCCGCACCTCCGAGGGCGACCACCACCTGCTCGAAGCCGGCGGCCCGGGCCGTGGCCAGGGTGGCGTCGAGCAGCGTCGCGCCGCGGTAGTCGAGCAGTTGCTTGGGGGTGCCGAGCCGCTGCGAGGCGCCCGCGGCCAGCACCAGGGCGGCGATGCCATCATGAAGGCCGTCGCGGATGCCGCCGCTCACGACGCGTGGTCCGCCAGGAAGGTGTCGCGGCAGCCCGGCATGCAGAACCAGTAGTCGATGCCGTCGACGACCGCGTGTGCGGTGTCGGGGCCGATCGTGACGGTCATCCCGCAGACCGGGTCGATGGCGCTCGTCGGTGCCGCAGCGGTGACCGCGTCCAGCGCCGGGCCGGCCAGCCCACCGACCCGGATCTCGCGGACCACCTCGGCCACGATCGACAGCGCCACCTCGGGGGCGGTGCGCGCCCCGATGTCGAGCCCGACGTGCACGTGCACCCGCGACGCCTCGTCGGGAGGCAGCGCGAGCTCGTCGAGCAGCGCCTTCCCGCGGGTGCGGCTGCAGACCACGCCGACGAACCCGACGCCGGCGTCGAGAGCACGGCGTACGGCGCCCGGCTCGTCGCCGCCGTGGCTGGAGACCACCACGACGGTCGCCCCGGTGGGCGAGACGTCGGCCGCCGACCGCTCGACCACGAACCCGAGCGGAGGAGCCAGGCTCGCCACCGCCTCCGCGGTGGGCGACGAGCCGACGAGGTGCAGCCGGGGGGACGGCAGCAGTGGCTCGAGATAGATCTCCAAGGCTCCTCCGGACAGGCAGGGGTTGACCACGACCGTGGCACCGGGCGACTCGGGGAAAGCCTCGCTGTCGTCGGGCAGCACCCGCAGCAGCAGGCTCTCCCCCGAGCTCAGCGCGCCGAGCGCCGCCGTACGGACCGAGCCGGCGGCGCACTGCCCGCCGACGAAGCCCTCCATCGACCCGTCGGCCAGGATGATCGCCCGGTCGCCGGGCCGTGCCGAGTTGGCGCCCTCGGCACGCACCACCGTGGCCTGCACGAACGGCACGCCCGTGCGGGTCAGCTCGTCGGCGCGCTGGGTCATGGTCTGGGTCATGGCGGGTCTCAGATCGGTGGGGTCGCGTGGCCCTGCATCGCGTCCCAGACCCGCGAGGGCGTCAGCGGCATGTCGGCGTGCCGGACCCCGAAGGGCTTCAGTGCGTCGATCACGGCGTTGACCACGGCCGGTGGCGAGCCGACGGTCGCGGACTCGCCCACACCCTTGGCCCCGATCGGGTGGTGCGGCGACGGGGTGACCGTGTGCCCGGTCTCCCAGTGCGGCACCTCGAGCGCGGTCGGGATCAGGTAGTCCATCAGTGAGCCGGCCGTGCAGTTGCCGTCCTCGTCGAAGGAGATCATCTCCATCAGCGCCATGCCCACGCCGTCGGTGAGACCGCCGTGCACCTGGCCCTCGATGATCATCGGGTTGATCCGGGTGCCGCAGTCGTCGACCGCCACGAACCTGCGTACCTTCACCACCGCCGTGCCGGGGTCGATGTCGACCACGCAGATGTAGGCGCCGAAGGGGTAGGTGAGGTTCTCCGGGTTGTAGCAGATCTGGGCCTCCAGCCCGCCCTCGATGCCGTCGGGGAGGTCGCCCGCCCCGTGGGCGCGCATCGCGATGTCCTGGATGGTCACCGACCGGCTCGGGTCGCCCTTCACGGCGAACGAGCCCTTCTGCCACTCGAGGTCGGCCACCGACACCTCGAGCATGCCCGAGGCGATGATCTGCGCCTTGTCGCGGACCTTGCGGGCCACCAGTGCGGCCGCGGCCCCCGACACCGGGGTCGACCGGCTGCCGTAGGTGCCCAGGCCGAACGGCGTCTGGTCGGTGTCGCCGTTGATCACCTGGATGTCCGCGGGCGGGATCCCGATCTCCTCGGCGATGATCTGGGCGAAGGTCGTCTCGTGGCCCTGTCCCTGGCTCATGCAGGACAGCCGCACCACGGCCTTGCCGGTCGGATGGACCCGGAGCTCGGCACCGTCCGCCATGCCCAGTCCGAGGATGTCCATGTCCTTGCGGGGTCCGGCGCCGACGGCCTCGGTGAAGAACGCGACCCCGATCCCCATCAGCTCGCCGTTGGCGCGCTTCTCCGCCTGCTCGCGCCGCAGCTCGTCGTACCCGGCGATGTCGAGGGCAACATCGAGCGCCCGCTCGTACTCACCGGAGTCGTACACCCAGCCGGTCTTGGTCGTGTAGGGGAACTGCTCGGGCTGGATGAAGTTCTTGCGGCGCAGCTCGACGGGGTCCATCTTCAGGTCGTAGGCCAGGCAGTCCACGATCCGCTCGACGAGGTAGACGGCCTCGGTGATCCGGAAGGAGCACGCGTAGGCCACGCCGCCCGGGGCCTTGTTGGTGTAGACCGCGGTCATCGAGCAGTACGCCGCCTCCAGGTCGTAGCTGCCGGTGAACACCCCGAAGAAGCCGGCGGGATACTTGATCGGCGCCGCGGTGCCGTTGAACGCGCCGTGGTCGGCGATCACGTGGGTGCGGATGGCCAGGATC
>JAWWPM010000012.1:0-8736 GCA_033854915.1 Nocardioidaceae bacterium | reverse complement strand
AGCGCGCTCGTAGCCCAATGGCAGAGGCAACGGCTTTAGGTGCCGTCCAGTGAGAGTTCGAATCTCTCCGAGCGCACGTCACTCCCCCAGCGCGGCGCTGGGCCGCCTGACGGGGCTCGCTCCCTCTCGCGGGAACCCCGCCTAGGCGGGTGAGTTGATGCTTGTTGGGTTTAGCATACTCCAACAAGCATCAAGAACCCCGCCTGAGCGGGGTATTCGACAGTACGACGTTCCGCTACCGGCTCAGGAACTCGGCGATCTGCGGCGCGATCGCGCGCAGGGCACGGCCGCGGTGGGAGACCGAGTCCTTGTCCGCGGGCTCGAGCTCGGCGGTGGTGCGGCCGGGGAACTCCACGGCCTCGAAGAGCACGTCGTAGCCGAACCCGCCGCTCCCCCGGGTCTCGCGCAGCACTCGGCCGTCCATCCGCCCCTCGACGATGAGCTCGAGTCCCTCGGGGGCGGCAGTCGTTGAGGGCGCGCAGAAGGCCACCGCGCAGGCGAAGTGGGCGCCGCGCCGCTCCTCGGGGACGTCGTGGAGCTGGTCGAGCAGGAGCGCGTTGTTGCGGGCATCGTCCTTCGGCGGCCCGGACCACCGCGCCGACAGCACTCCAGGCATGCCGTTCAGGGCGTCCACGCACAGCCCGCTGTCGTCGGCGATGCTCGGCAGCCCGGTGGCAGCGAGTCCGGCACGGGCCTTGAGCACGGCGTTCCCGACGAAGGTCGGCTGGTCCTCGACCGGCTCGTCGTACGCAGCGACGTCGTCGAGGCCGAGCACCTCGAGGCCGGAGAGGTGCGGGCCGAGGATGCGGCGCATCTCCAGCAGCTTCTTGGCGTTGCGCGACGCCAGGAACACTCGCACGCCTAGCCCTCCAGCGCGTCCAGCTGGAGCCGGGTCAGCTCGGCGCACCCCCCGGCGGCGAGGTCGAGCAGCGTGTCGAGCTCGGCGCGGTCGAACGGCGCACCTTCGGCGGTGCCCTGGACCTCGACGAACGAGCCGGTGCCGGTCATCACGACGTTCATGTCGGTCTGGGCGCGGACGTCGTCGTCGTAGTGCAGGTCGAGGCGCGGCACTCCGTCGATGATGCCGACACTGACCGCGGCCACCGAGCCGATGAGGGGCTCCCCCTTCAACGCACCCTTCGCGCGGAGGTGCGTGACCGCGTCGGCCAGCGCGACGTAGGCACCCGTGATCGCGGCGGTGCGGGTGCCACCGTCGGCCTGGAGCACGTCGCAGTCCAGGACGATGGTGTTCTCACCCAGGGCCTTGTAGTCGATCACCGCGCGCAGGGAACGACCGATCAGGCGGGAGATCTCGTGGGTCCGCCCACCGATCCTGCCGCGCACCGACTCGCGGTCCGAGCGGGTGTTGGTGGCCGCGGGGAGCATCGCGTACTCGGCGGTGACCCAGCCGAGCCCGGAGCCCTTGCGCCAGCGCGGCACCCCCTCGGAGGCCGACGCCGCGCACAGCACCCGGGTGCGTCCGAACTCGACGAGCACCGAGCCCGCCGCGTGGTCCAGCCAGTGGCGGGTGATGGTGATGTGGCGGAGGGCATCGTCGGCGCGACCGTCGCTGCGGGGCTGGGGGGCGTTCATGGCCCCGACCCTAGTGAGTCGAGTGCTGGAGTGGTTGCCGGGGCGACCATCCCAGCACTCGACCTACTTGACCTCGGCGCGCCGGATCCTCCAGATCCCGATCGCCAGCGGTATGACGAGCCAGATGACGCCGCTCACAGCCAGGTGGCCCCACTGGGACCCGGTGAGCGGCATCTCGTAGAGCTCGTTCTGTGCGGACTGGAAGTCGATCCAGTCGACAATCGAGTTGAACCAGGCCATCAGGGCAGCCCCGAGCGCGAACAGCCCGGGCAGCACCCACTTGTAGATGAAGAACACCACGATCGCGGCCGGGGTGTTCAGCAGCAGGCAGGCCAGCGCGAAGCCGCCGAGCATGGCGAAGGTCTGGTTGATCACGAAGCCGCCGAAGCCCGACCAGCCGAAGGTCCAGTCGGTGGTCTGGTGCGACTGGAGGACGCCGTACAGGACGTTGCAGACCAGTCCGACGACCAACGCGAAGGCGATCACGAACGCGGTCAGCGTGACGCCGGCCAGGAGCTTGGCGGTCACGATCCGCATCCGTCGCGGCTCGAGGCTGAACGTCGTCATCGCCGTGCGCTGGCTCCACTCGCTGGTCACCAGCATGATGCCGACGACGGGCAGCAGGATCGACGACACGAACGCCGCCGCGCCGACGAAGTCGCCGTACGCCGCCGTGACGTCGTTGTGGGTGGCAGCCACGGCCAGGAAGATGCCCTCCGCGATCAGCGCGGCACCGATCGTGATCCCGACCAGCCAGCGGCCGGCACGGGTGTCGACGGTCTTGCGGAGCTCGACCCGGAACAGCCTCATGAACGGGATGGCCGGAGTGGCCGAGACGTCGAGGGTGCTGGTGGTGGTCATGCGGATACCTCGTTCTGGACGGTCTCGCGCTGGGTGTCCGCGGTGAGCTCGAGGAAGAGCTCCTCGAGGTCGCCCTCGTTGCCGGCGCGCAGGTCGGTGAGCACGATCGACTTCTCGGCGGCCACGCGGCCGACGTCGACCGGCTCGGCCGTGACCCGGAGCCCCGCACCGGCGGGAGCTGTGGCCAGCCCCTTCTCGCCGAGGGCGGCCGCGAGCTGCTGGTTGTCGAGGGCCGTGACGAGGGTGGTCGAGGCTCCGCCGGTAGCTCCCTGAAGCAGCTCGTCGCGCGTGCCCTGGGCCACGATCCTGCCGTTGCCGATCAGGATCATCTCGTCGGCGATCTGCTCGACCTCGTGGAGCAGATGGCTCGACAGGAGCACGGTGCCGCCGCGGTCGGCGTACCCCTGGAGCAGCCCGCGCATCCAGCGGATGCCGGCCGGATCGAGACCGTTGGCCGGCTCGTCGAGGATCAGCACGGTCGGCTCGCCGAGCAAGGCGTGGGCGATGCCGAGCCGTTGCCGCATGCCGAGCGAGTAGTTGCGCACCCGCCGCTTGGACTCCTTGGCATCGAGCGACACCAGCGCCAGCATCTCGTCGACGCGGGTGCTCGGCAGACCCATGGTGCGGGCTCCGAGCTCGAGCACCTCGCGGCCGGTCCGGCCGGCGTGCTGCGCCGACGCGTCGAGCAGGACGCCGACGTGGCGACCGGGGTTGGGGATGTCGCGGTAGTGCATCCCCCCGATGGTCACCTCCCCGTGGGTCGCGGGCGTCAGACCGACCATGACCCGCATGGTCGTGGTCTTGCCCGCACCGTTGGGCCCCAGGAATCCGGTGACCGTGCCCGCCGTGCACTCGAAGCTGATGTCGTTGACTGCGATGAAACTCCCGTACGCCCGAGTGAGCCTTTCCACCTTGATCATGCGCCCAGACTGCCCTATCGACGCAGCGGAGCAGATCAGGGATGTCCCCGAGTCGTCAATTGATGTCGTACGTCGCGCCCGGAGTCGCCGGCGAGACGTCGCCGTCGTAGGTCAGCCGGGCCTCGGCGAGCATCTCCTCGACGGAGTACCACGGTGGGACGTGGGTGATCACGAGCCGGGGTACGCCGTTGCGGGCGGCGACCTCGCCGGCCTGGTGTCCGGTCAGGTGGACGTCCGGCGGGTTGTCGGCCCCATGGTGGAACGACGCCTCAGCGAGCAGCAGGTCGGCACCACCGGCCAGCCGGTCGAGGGCGTCGCAGGGGCCGGTGTCTCCGGTGTAGGCGAGCGTGCGACCCCCGGCCGTGACCCGCATCGCGTACGCCGGCACCGGGTGGGCGACCCGCACCGGCTCGACGACGAAGGGGCCGACCTCGACCGGGCCGTCGTACTCGTGGAAGTCGAACTCGCCCGACATGTCGTCCTCGTTGGCCAGGTCGTAGGCGCGGGTCATCCGGGCCGCGACGCCGGTCGGTCCCCAGACCGGGATCGGCGGCAGGGCCCCACCGGGGTGGTACTTGCGCATCACGTAGTAGCCGCACAGGTCGAGGCAGTGGTCGGGGTGCAGGTGGCTGAAGAAGACGGCGTCGACCGCATCGGCGTCGGCGAACTCCTGGAGAGCACCGAGAGCACCGCTGCCGAGGTCGAGCAGGATCCGCCAGGTGCGACCGGTGTCGTCGTCGGCCTCCACGAGGTAGCAGCTCGCGGCCGAGCCTGGCCCGGCGAAGGAGCCCGAGCAGCCGATGATGGTCAGCCTCATGCGGATGGCGCTCATGCCAGGCCCCCCGCGAACTGCGCGGCCATCGCGAGCTCGGGCCCGAGGAAACGCCGGCCGATGTGCTCGAACTCGTCGGGCGCGCCCGTGGTGAGGAAGTGGTACGACGGCTGCCCGCCGTCGCGCATCAGGTCACGGCCGACCAGCATCTTGTAGACGTCCTTCGCGCACTCCTCGGCGCTGCTGACCAGAGTCACCTCGTCGCCCACGACGTAGGAGATGACGCCGGTGAGCAGGGGGTAGTGGGTGCAGCCGAGGATCACCGTGTCGACGCTGGCGGCGACCAGCGGGTCGAGGTAGTCGTGGGCGGCGGCGAGCAGCTCGTCGCCACCGGTCACCCCGGACTCGACGAACTCCACGAAGCGCGGGCAGGCGCGGGTGGTGAGCTCGATCTGGGGAGCCGCCGCGAAGGCGTCGTCGTAGGCGAGCGAGTCGGCGGTGGCGCGGGTGCAGATCACGCCGATCCGGCCGTTGCGGGTGGCCGCCACCGCGCGACGCGTGGCCGGCAGGATCACCTCCACCACCGGCACGTCGTAGCGCTCACGGGCGTCGCGCAGCATCGCGGCGCTCGCGGAGTTGCACGCGATGACCAGGGCCTTGACGCCCTGCGCGACCAGGTGGTCGAGGCACTCGAGGGCGTACTCGCGGACCTCGCCGATCGGCTTCTGGCCGTAGGGCTGGCGCGCGGTGTCACCGAGGTAGAGCAGCGACTCGTGGGGAAGCTGGTCGATGACCGACCTGGCCACGGTCAGCCCGCCGAAACCGGAGTCGAAGATGCCGATGGGCGCATCGAGGGACAACGAGGGCACAAACGCACAGGTTAGGTGGTCCCACCCCCGGCTCGCACTCCGACGCGACCGACGTCACGCTCGTGTCGGTGGTCGAGCGAGGTCGAGAACACCAGCAGGCGCGCTACTCGAACAGCTTGGCCTGGGGCGGGCCGAGCGACGGGTCGACGCCGTCGAACAGGCTGCTCACCGACTCGCCGGCATGGATCCGGGCGATCGCCTCGGCGAAGAGGCCGGCCACGGTGCGCACCTTGAGCTCCGGCCAGTTGGCCGGAGCCGGCACCGTGTCGGTGGTGACGACCTCGGAGATCATCGGGTGGTCGCGCAGCCGTTCGACGGCCTTGCCCACGAACAGCCCGTGGGTGCAGGCGATCGCGGCGTCGGTGCAGCCTTGGTCGCCGAGCCGGTCGAGCAGCTCGATGATCGAGCCTCCGGTGGCGATCTCGTCGTCGAGCACGATGGCCCGCTTGCCGACGACGTCACCGACGATCGAGTCGATCACCACGCGGTCGTCGGCGAGCCGCCGCTTGTTGCCGGCCGCGACGTTGAGCCCGAGCAGCCGGGAGAACTGGGTGGCGGTCTTGGCGTTGCCGAAGTCGGGCGAGACGACCACGGCCTCGGAGAGGTCCTGGGCGAGGAAGTGGTCGGCCAGGATGCCGAGCGCGGTGAGCTGGTCGACCGGGACCGAGAAGAACCCGTGCACCTGCGGGGCGTGCAGCGTCATCGTGATCACTCGGTGCACCCCTGCGGTAGCCAGCATGTCGGCCACCAACCGGCCGCCGATCGAGATCCGCGAGGCGTCCTTCTTGTCCGAGCGGGCGTAGGCGTAGAACGGGATCACCGCGGTGATCGAACCGGCGCTGGCTCCGCGGGCGGCGTCGATCATCAGCAGGAGCTCCATCAGGTGCTCCTGGGTGGGCGGCACCAGGGGCTGCACGATGAAGACGTCGCGCTGTCGGCAGTTGGCCTGGAGCTGGGCCTGGAGGCAGTCGTTGCTGAACCGTGTCATCTCCACCGACGAGAGCGGGACGTCGAGGTCGTGGCAGATGGCCTTGGCCAGAGGACGGTGTGCGGAACCGCTGAAGACGACGATGTTGCGGTCGGGCACGGGCACTCCACGGGGGCTGGGCTCGGCGGTCGGCTCAGGGTAACCCGGCCGCGCGACCGGGGACAGGGGGCGTTCGTCCCACGTATCTGCGCGGACTCGATCTGCTCCTGATGGGACACCCGCCGACCCCCGCCCAGCACCGCGACCCGCGAGAGCCGGCCTCCACTTCGAGGAGAGAACTCCCATGCGACTCGCTTCCATCCTGACCACGAGTGCCGCGGCAGCGGCCTCCGTCGTGTTCCTCGCCGGCCCCGCGCTGGCCCAGGTGATCGACGGCACCACCGCGAACGACCGCCTGCCGGGGACCGCCCAGAAGGACACCATCCGTGGCCACGAGGGCGACGACCTGATCACCGGCAGCGGCGGACCGGACCTGCTGTTCGGTCAGGGTGGCGACGACCGGGTGTTCGGGGGCGACGACGTCGCCCGCGATCTCCTGGACGGCGGCTTCGGCAACGACCAGCTGTTCGCGGGTCCCGGAGTGGACTTCCTCCGGGGTGGCCCGGGTGTCGACCTGATCCGCGGTGGCCCGGGCAACGACCAGCTCGAGACCATCCAGGGCGCCGATCGCATCTTCATGGGCCCCGGCAACGACTCGCTCAGCTTCCTGACCGACGACAAGCAGCGTGCCGTGATCGACTGCGGCACCGGCCACGACGTCGTGAACTACCTCGGGGCGATCGACACCACCGACGTGGTCCGCGCGGACTGCGAAGAGGTCAACGCCAACACGTCGGACTGAGTGCGCCTCGCCAGGTCAAAGGCCGCCTTGCGAGCAAGCTCGCTCCGGCGTTCGCGGCGCAGGAGAGTCCGGACTTCGTCCGGGCTCCTCCGTGCTCGCTCAAGCCCAGAGCTGGCCCTCGAGCCGGTCCTCGGCCTCGTCGATCGTGCCCTCGTAGGCGCCGGTGGAGAGGTACTTCCAGCCGCCGTCGCAGACCACGAACGCGATGTCGGCACGCTCCCCCGCCTTGACCGACTTGGCAGCCTGGGCGAGGGCGGCGTGCAGGATCGCCCCGGTGGAGATGCCGGCGAAGATCCCTTCGGCCTCCAGGAGCTCCCGCACCCGGCGTACGGCGTCTCGCGGGCCGACCGAGAAGCGCGCGTCGATCAGGGTCTCGTCGTACAGCTCGGGGACGAAGCCCTCGTCGAGGTTGCGCAGGCCGTAGACCAGCTCGCCGTACCTCGGCTCGGCGGCGACGATCCGCACCTCGGGCTTGTGCTCGCGGAAGTAGCGGCCCACGCCCATCAGCGTGCCCGTGGTGCCGAGGCCACCGACGAAGTGGGTGACGTCGGGCAGGTCGGTGAGGATCTCGGGGCCGGTGCCTTCGTAGTGCGCCAGTGCGTTGGCCGGGTTGCCGTACTGGTAGAGCATCACCCAGTCGGGATGCTCGGCGGCCATGCCCTTGGCCACGCGGACGGCCTCGTTCGAGCCACCGGCGGCCGGGGACGACACGATCTCGGCACCCCACATCTCCAGCAGCTGACGGCGCTCGTGGGAGGTGTTCTCGGGCATCACGCAGACCAGGCGGTACCCGCGCAGCTTGGCGACCATCGCCAACGAGATCCCGGTGTTGCCGCTGGTGGGCTCGAGGATCGTGCAGCCGGGGCGCAGCCGACCGTCCTTCTCGCCGTGCTCGATCATGGCCAGCGCGGCGCGGTCCTTGATCGAGCCGGTCGGGTTGCGGTCCTCGAGCTTGGCCCACAGGCGTACGTCGGGGCTCGGGGACAGCGTCGGCAGCCCGACCAGCGGGGTGCCGCCGACGGAGGCGAGCAGGTTGTCGTAGCGCATGGTGTGGGGTGCCTCCGGTGGGTCAGCGCAGGAAGTACTCGGGGTCGAACTCCGCGAGCGGGATGATCCGGACCCGCGGCAGCGGCGCGTTGAACGCTGCCACGTCGTCCTCGAGGTCGAACAGCGGGACATTCAGCCCCGTCAGCTGGCCGCTGACGAACTCGCGCAGCGCCAGCAGGCCGAGCCGGCGTCCGTCGTCGAGCGCGCCGAGCTGGGGCGCGAAGTCGCCGTCGTGGCTGCACAGCATCACATCGGCGTCGTGGCCCTTCAGCGCCTCGAGCGTGCGCTGGATCCCGAGGTCGACGACCTTGTCGTCGGCTCCGCCTGACAGCGGGACGGGCCGGTAGCCCATGGCCAGCAGGGCCTGGACGAACGACAGCGGCATGTTGCCGTTGCTGGCGTTGAGGAAGAACAGCCCGACCGCGGGCTGGCCCCACGTCGTCTCGGCGAAGGTCGTCAGCCGCTCCCAGCGCGGCCGCTCCTCGGGCTGCGGCCGCCGGTTGAACAGCGAGGTGCCGAGCGTCGCGTCGATGTTCTCGCCGTCGACGAGGAGGAAGGTACGACGCCCGGCCATGGCGATCAGCCGCCGGCGACCGCGGGCAGCACGACGACCTGGTCGCCGTCGGTGACCGGCGCCTCCAGGCCACCGAGGAAGCGCACGTCCTCGTCGTTGACGTAGACGTTGACGAAGCGCCGCAGGTCGCCGTTCTCGATCAGGCGGTCCTTGAGACCGGGGTGGCTCGCCTCCAGGTCGTCGATCAGCGCGCTCAGGCTGCTCCCGCTGGCGTCGACAGCCTTCTCCCCGTCGGTGTAGGTACGAAGGATGGTCGGGATCCGGACCTCAA
>JAWWPM010000011.1:0-4536 GCA_033854915.1 Nocardioidaceae bacterium | reverse complement strand
GCACGCGCTGGAGGCCCTCGCGGCCGATGAGGGGGCGAAGGTGCTGGCGGGCGGCCAGAGCCTGGTGCCGCTGCTCAACATGCGGCTCGCGGCACCAACCACGCTGGTCGACATCAACGGGCTGCCCGGCCACGACGGGGTCCTGGTCTCCGCCGAGGGGGTCCATGTCCCGGCGTTGGCGCGGCAGTCCGACGTGCTCGCCTCGCCCGCCGTACGCCGTGCGCAGCCCCTGCTGAGCCTGGCCCTCGCCCACGTCGCGCACGCCACGATCCGCAACCGCGGCAAGGTCGTCGGCTCTTTGGTGCACGCCGACGCGGCCGCTGAGCTGCCCATGGTGCTGGCGCTCCTCGGCGGGTCGGTGAAGGTCGCGTCGGCGACCGGGGCGCGCACGATCGCGGCCGACGACCTCTTCGCCGGGCCGTTGGAGTCGACCCTGCGGCACGACGAGATCGCGCTCCACGCCTTCTTCCCGGCGCTGCGTGCCGGCGAGGGCGTCGCCTTCGCCGAGCTCGCCCGCCGGCACGGCGACTACGCGATGTGCGGCGTCGGTGCGGTGGTGCGGATCGAGGACGGCCGCGTCGCCGCTGCCCGGGTGGGCTACCTGTCGGTCTCCGACGTGCCGGTGGTCGTCGACCTCGCGCTGGACGACGTGACCGACGAGTCCCTGGCCGTGGCGGCCGACCAGGCCCTCGACCGGCTCGACCCGATGGGCGACATCCACGCCAGCGCCGACTACCGCGCTCACCTCGTCCGCGTGCTGACCGCCCGCGTCCTGCGGACGGCGTACGACGACGCCCGCGCCCGCGCGCTCGACGGCCGAGCGGAGTCGAGACCATGACCGAGCTGCTCCACGACGTACGCCTCACCGTCAACGGCATCGCCCACGACCTGCGGTTGCCGGCCCGCCGGCTGCTGTCCGATGCCCTGCGGCACGACCTCGGCCTGACCGGCACCCACGTCGGCTGCGAGCACGGCGTCTGCGGAGCCTGCACGGTGCTCCTCGACGGCCGACCGGCGCGCGCCTGCCTGATGTTCGCGGTCTCCGCCGTCGACGCCGAGATCACCACGGTCGAGGGGCTGACCGAGTCCGACGGGTCGCTGGGCTGCGTGCAGCAGGCGTTCCTGGAGTGCCACGGGCTCCAGTGCGGTTTCTGCACGCCCGGTTTCCTGACCACGATCACCGCCGGGCTGCGCCACAACCAGACGCCCACCGAGGACGAGGCGCGCGACATGATCGCCGGCAACCTCTGCCGCTGCACCGGCTACACCAACATCGTGCGGTCGGTGCTGCGAGCGGCCGAGCTCGCCTCTGAGGCCAGTGGTCTCGACTCCGCTCGACCGGCGGGTGACGCGTCGTGACCACCAAGCTGTTCGGGCAGAAGGTCCAGCGCACCGAGGATCAGCGCTTCCTGCGCGGCCAGGGACGCTACGTCGACGACGTCGCCGTGGACGCCGCCACCCTGCACGCGGCGGTGCTGCGCTCGCCGCACGCCCACGCCCGGATCACCGACATCGACGTGAGCGACGTGCTCGACCTCGACGGCGTCCACCTGGTCTGGACCCACGACGACCTGGCCCGGTCGACCATGGGGCCGATGGGAGACCCGCTGCCGCTGCTGATCCCGCACCCGGCGCTGACCCATGGCCGCACGCAGTACGCCCTGGCCCGCGACGAGGTCAACCACGTCGGCGAGGCGATCGCCTTCGTCGTCGCCGACGACCGTTACCTCGCCGAGGACGCCGTCGGCCGGATCCGAGTCTCCTACGACCTGCTCCCGGCCGTGGTCGGCATCGACGCGGCGCGCGCCGCCGACCGGCTGGTCCACGACGACGTGCCGGGCAACATCGGCGCCCGGCTCGAGCAGCAGAACGGCGACGCCCGGGCCGCGATCGCGGCCGCGCCGCACACGCTGG
Source organism: Nocardioidaceae bacterium (assembly GCA_033854915.1). Taxonomy (GTDB): domain Bacteria; phylum Actinomycetota; class Actinomycetes; order Propionibacteriales; family Nocardioidaceae; genus Nocardioides. The sequence goes on along the minus strand of JAWWPM010000011.1, from coordinate 2,622 downwards.
CCCTCGACCTCACCGTCGAGCGCAGCGCCAGCATGCCGCTGGAGGGCCGCGGCACGGTCGCCCGCTGGGATCCCGACGTCGGCCGGATGACGGTCTGGACCTCGACCCAGACCTCGACCGGCGTCCGCGCCGCGGTCGCGGCCCGGCTCGGCCTCGACCTCGGCCAGGTCGACGTGGTCACCCCCGACGTCGGCGGCGGCTTCGGCGTCAAGATCAACCACCCCTGGCCCGAGGAGCTCCTGGTCCCGCTGGCGGCCCGACAGCTCGGCCGGACCGTGAAGTTCACCGAGGACCGCCGCGAGCACTTCATCTCCTCCGCGCACGAGCGCGGGCAGGTCCACCACGTCGAGGTCGGCTACGACGACGACGGCCGGGTGCTCGGGCTCGACGTGGAGTTCTGGCACGACCACGGCGCCTACACGCCGTACGGCCTGATCGTGCCGATCATCACCTCGACCCAGCTGCTGGGGCCCTACAAGCCGGGCGCCTACCGCGTCGTCTTCGAAAGCCTCTACACCAACACCGTCATGGTCACTCCCTACCGCGGTGCCGGGCGGCCGCAGGGCTGCTACGTCATGGAGCGGACCATGGACGCGATCGCCGAGGCGCTCGGCAAGGACCGCACCGAGGTGCGTGCGGCCAACTTCATCCAGCCCGACGAGTTCCCCTTCGACCAGGGGCTGATCTTCCAGGACGGCCGCGAGCTGGAGTACGACTCCGGCGACTACCCCGCCTCGCTCGCCAAGCTCAAGGAGCTGGTCGGCTGGGAGGAGTTCCCGGCGTTCCGCGAGGAGATGGCGCGCGAGGGCCGCCGGGTCGGCATCGGGCTCGCCTGTTACGTCGAGGGCACCGGCGTCGGTCCCTACGAGGGCGCCCACGTGCACGTCGAGACCTCCGGCAAGGTCAAGGTCGCCACCGGCCTGACCACCCAGGGGCAGGGGCACGCGACGGTCTTCGCGCAGCTGGTCGCCGATGTGCTCGGCTGCCGGTTCGAGGACGTCGAGGTGGTCACCGGCGACACCCGCCGGATGCCGTACGCCGTCGGCACGTTCGCGTCGCGGGCCGCGGTGATGAGCGGCTCGGCGATCCACCTGGCCGCCACCCGGGCCCGCGAGAAGGCGCTCCGGATCGCGGCCGAGGCGCTCGAGGCGTCGGTCGACGACCTGGAGATCGTCGACGGGGTGGTCTCCGTGCGCGGCACGGACGCCTCGATCGACCTCGGCACCGTCGCCGTACTCTCCAACCCGCTGCGCTACGCCTTCGACGAGGCGTCCAAGGCAGCCACCCAGTTCTCGGTCGGCGACCCGGGCAAGCCGCCGGTCGCCGAGGACGACGAACCCGGGCTCGAGGGCCGCGACTTCTACTCGCCCGAGCGGTCGACCTTCGCCTCCGGGATGCACGCGGTGATCGTCGAGACCGACCCCGACACCGCCGAGATCACGATCCTGAAGTACGCCGTCGTCCACGACTGCGGCCGGCTGATCAACCCGATGATCGTGGAGGGGCAGATCCACGGTGGCGTCGCCCAGGGTGTGGGTGGGGCGCTCTACGAGCGGATGGCGTACGACGAGTCCGGTCAGCTGCTCAACGCGTCGTTCATGGACTTCCTGATGCCCTACGTCACCGAGATCCCGGCCCGGATCGACATCGACCACCTGGAGACGCCCTCCCCGCTGAACCCGCTCGGCATCAAGGGCGCCGGCGAGGCGGGGGTGATCCCGTCGGCGGCGGTGTTCGCCTCCGCGATCTCCGACGCGGAGGGCTTCGCGATCACCGCGATGCCGATCTCCCCGTCCGAGCTGTTCGAGCTGCGCCGGCGACGGTCGGCCGACTCGCCGGCCGAGCGGAGCCGAGACCACGAAGAGGAGCCACGATGAAGATCACCGGCCGTGAGGCCATCCCCTATCCGGTCGAGACGGTCTGGGACACGCTGCTCGACCCGGCCGTGCTGGTCCGCACCATCCCGGGCTGCGAGAGGCTGGTCGCGGCCGGTGAGCACGCCTACGACATGACCGTCACCGCCGGCGTCGCCTCGATCCGCGGCTCCTACGACGGCACCTGCACGCTCTCCGACCTCGAGCCCCACGAGTCGCTGGTGATGCACCTGCGTGGGGCCGGCGCCCCGGGGACGATCGACGCCACGGTGCAGGTCTCCTTCCGGCAGTCGGGCGACCAGACCGTGATCGAGTACGACGCGGACGCCACCGTCGGTGGCATGGTCGGCGGCGTCGGCCAGCGGATGCTCGCCTCGGTCTCCAGGCGCACGGCGGGGGAGTTCTTCGCCAACGTGGGCAACGCGATCGCCTCCACCGGCCCGCGCGCCCGTGACGGGCGGGCGCCCGACTGGTCCCTCCCCGCCGGCGCCACCTCGGCGGGCACCGAGGTCGGCCAGGTCTTCACCGCCCCCGCCCGATCCCCCGACGCCCAGCAGGAGTTCCGCAGGGGCATGGCGGTCGGCGCCGGACTCGTCCTGCTCGGCGTCCTCGCCGGCTCGCTCCTCGGCCGGCGGCGGCGGTGACCGTCGGAGTCGCCGGTTCACCGGCGGTTCCTGCACCTCCCGGCCGTGGCAACGCCCGAGAAGTGCCAACAGTGCCTCGGGAGTGTGACGGGTGGGACCGATGA
>JAWWPM010000010.1:0-2941 GCA_033854915.1 Nocardioidaceae bacterium | reverse complement strand
CGCCGGCGATCGTCCGGTTCGTCGGCGGCTCGGTGCCCGACGCGCTGGCCACCACCCGCCGGATGCGCGAGATCACGCTCGGGGAGAACCCCCGGTGGAGCATCCCGGTCCTGGAGTTCGCCGGCGTGCCCAGCGGCATCGACGTCGGTGCCGTGTGCCGCACCGGCATCCTGCCCCAGATCAACACCGGCATGGCCGGCCGCGAGGCCGGCGTCGGCCAGGTCGGGGCCGGGCTGGTCACCCCGCCCGCGGAGATCTTCCCGAAGGCGCTCAGCCGTCTCGCGGCGCTGGCTCGAGAGCGGGCGGCCGCCAGAACGCCCGGGTGAGGTCGACGTTCCCCGAGGGCCGCAGGGGCGTCCCCTCCTCGAGGTAGGTCTGCCGCGCCTCGCCCTGGTGGCTCTCCGGCAGCGAGCCGTCGGCGCGGACCACCCGCCACCACGGCACCGGGCCGCCGTACCCCGCCATCACCGCGCCGACCAGCCGAGGTCCTCCGCCGCCGACGACGGGGCCGACGACCTCCGCGATCGCGCCGTACGTCGTGACCCGGCCGCGCGGCACCTGCTCGACGCAGCGCAGCACCAGCTCGACGTAGAGATCGTGGTCGAGGCTCATCGGGCGCTCAGGAGCCCTCGTCCAGCCGGGTCGGGTACGTCGTCGCGGCGGTCACCGCGACGACCAGCGCAACCGCGAGCCCGACCACCCAGTACGACGCCGGGGTGGTGTGGCCGCGCTGGGTGTCGACCACCAGCCACAGCAGCGGGGCGACCAGCCAGACCACGGCCCCGCGCCGGGTCCAGCGGAGCACGATCGCCGGATCGGGGGGCAGCGACCGCGGTCCGTACGCCGCCAGGGTCGCGGCGAGGTGGGAGGCGAGCAGCGCGCCGGCCGAGACCACGACGGCCAGCGGCATGGCGCCGCGCACGTCGATCGCCCACCAGCCCACGACCAGGATCAGCGCGGCAGTGCCGATGTACTGCTCCGGCAGGTAGGCGAACCCCAGCGACAGGAGCACCACCAGCACGACCAGCCAGAGGGGTGGCACGAAGCCCTCGGGACTGGCCGCGACCAGGGCCAGCGGCGGGCCGATCGCGATCACGGCCCGCAGCGCCCACCCTCCGCGGGTCAGGTCCTCGTTCACCGGGCGCCCACCCCTGCCCGTGGCAGCTGGGCCCGGCGCGCGAGGCGGCGCACGATCACGTCGAGGGTGCGTGGGCCGTTCCACGGCACCACCGGGCAGCCGGCCCCGGCCAGCCGGTCGAGCACCTGACGGCGCTCCACCAGCCGCATCCGCCAGGCCAGCGCGGCGATCCTCGGGTCGGTCTCGGAGGAGACCGTCGGGGCCGCGTCGGCCGGCAGCGTGTCGACCACGATCACCGGCAGGCCGCGGCGCAGCAGCCGGACCGCGGCCGTGGCCATGCCCTCGGACATCATCGGGCTCAGCACCACCACCATGGAGCCCGCGGCGGTCCGGAAGTCGATCCGGTCGACGGTCACGTCGTGCGGCACACCGGGCCGCACCCGCGACATCTGCCCGAGGATCCGCCGCAGGTGCCGGCTGCCGGCGCCGTAGCCGACGTACTCCCCGTGCGGGCTGACCACGCGCAGCGAGACCCGGTCACCCTGCCGGATGTACTGCTCGGCGATCGCGCCCGCCGACCGCATCGCGATGTCGAGGCTCGACTGGGTGGAGTCGATGCCGCCCGAGATGCCGTAGTCGGCGAGGGCGTCGACCACCAGCAGGATCGCGGTGTCCTCCTCGGAGCGCGTCGAGACCACGTGCAGCGCGCCGGAGCGCAGCGAGACCCGCCAGTTGATCCGGCGCATCCGGTCGCCGGAGTGGAACTCGCGGATCGAGGAGAACTCGGTGCCGTCGCCGTCACGCCGCGACCGGTGCGCGCCGATCAGGCCGATCGGCTGCGGCGCTGCCGCGGCCGAGCGGAAGGTCGCCGAGGCCGGGAGCACCGAGACCTCGCGGCCCACCAACCCCACCGGTCCCCAGCGGTAGCCGGCCCAGGGGCTGAACAGCCCGACCTTCTCCTCACCGAGCCGGCGCTGCCCCCACCGGCGCGGCGAGACCAGGATCGGCTCGGGGCGTTCGGCGAGATGCCCGAGGCAGCCGCCCGGCGGGCGCAGGGCGATGTGGGCCGCCGAGGCGCAGACCCGGGTCACGAACTCCACGTCGCCGTCGGGCTCGACCTGCAGCCGGGAGGTCGTGCCCTGCCCCTCGTGGAGCACGGCGTACGACGTCTGCGCGGCGACGCGCGGCTCGGTGGTCGGCTTCGCCAGGATCGCGGCGGCACCGACGACCACCAGCGGGGCGACCAGGACCACCACCGCCGGCCGGCCGAGGATCAGCGCGACGCCGATGCCCACGCCGGCCACCGAGAGCGCGCGGGCGAGCGCGGCGGTGGCGCGCCAGCGGGTCATCGCTGGTAGCTCTCCAGGGTGCTGGGGGTCGGCACCGAGCCGAGCACGGCGTCCACGACCCGCGGGCCGCTGGCCTGGGTCATCCAGAGCTCGGGCTTGACCGTGATCCGGTGCGAGAGCACGGCCCTGGCCACCGCCTTGACGTCCTCGGGGATGACGTAGTCACGGCCGCGGACCAGCGCGAAGCCGCGGGCGGCCAGCACCAGGCCGAGCGAGCCGCGCGGCGACGACCCGGTGAGCACGTCGTTGTTCTCGCGGGTGGCGGTGGCCAGGCGAACGCAGTAGCGGCTCACCGTCTCGTCGACGGTCACGGTCTCGGTGGCGGCCTGCATCGCGCGCAGACCGGCGGCGTCGGTCACCTCCGCCAGGTCGATCTCCTCCCGCTGCCGGTCGAGCCGGCGCTGCACCACGTCGTACTCCTCATCGGCCGTGGGGTAGCCGAAGCTCACCCGCATCAGGAACCGGTCGAGCTGTGCCTCGGGGAGCGGGTAGGTGCCTTCGTACTCGATCGGGT
>JAWWPM010000009.1:0-2738 GCA_033854915.1 Nocardioidaceae bacterium | reverse complement strand
GTCGCCGCGGCACCACCCTCGACGTGACCCTGCTCGACCCGGCGCCCTACCGCGCCCGCGGCACGGCGTTCGGCACAACCGACGCCCAGCACCTGCTCAACGTCCCCGCCAGTGGGATGAGCGCGCTGCCCGAGGACCCCGGGCACTTCGTCGCGTGGCGGGCCCTGCAGCATCCGGACCTCCTCGCCGAGCCGGGGGTCTTCGCCCCGCGGGAGCAGTTCGGCCGCTACCTCGACGAGACGCTCGGGGCGACCTACGGCGACGATTTGCCCCTCGGGCTGCGGCACGCCCGGGTCCGGGCGGTCGGGATCCGTCGGGTCGGCGAGGGCATGTGCGTGGAGACCGGCGACGGTGCGGAGGTCCACGCCGACGCGGTGGTCCTGGCGAGCGGCGAACGAAAGCCGGGCGTCGGCTGGGCACCCGAGGCGCTGCGCGACTCCGCGTTCTTCGTGCCCGACCCGTGGGCGCCCGGCGCGCTCGACGTCGTACGACGTGCGGTCGCCGGGCCGGCCGACGTGCTGCTGGTCGGCACCGGACTCACCATGGTCGACGTCGTGCTCTCGCTGACCGGGGCCGACACCCGGTCAGACCGGCGGCTGTACGCCGTCTCGCGCGGTGGGGAGCTGCCGCGGCGGCACGCCGACGAGGTGCAGCTGGCCGCGATCCCCGAGATCGACGACTGGGGGAGCACCCTCGAGGAGTACCGCGTGCGCGCGGCCGAGCACCTGGCCCGGGTCCAGCGGGCGACCGGCGACTGGCGGCCCGGGGTCGATGGGCTGCGCACCGTCGTGCAGGCCCTGTGGCAGCGGCTCGACGAGCCGGATCGCGAGGAGTTCCTCCGCACCGACGCCGGCGCCTGGGGACGGATCCGGCACCGGATGCCTCCGAGCTCGGCCGACCTGCTCACCGCCCTCGAGCGGGGCGGGCGGTTGACCCGCGCCGCGGCCGAGGTCGTCGCCGCCGAGCCGCTCACCGGCGGCGGGCTGCGGGTCACGCTCTCCGACGGCACGGCCCACGATGTCGGCTGGGTGGTCAACTGCACCGGCACCAGCGCAGCGGTCGTGCCCGGCGTCGACCCGCTCGTCGACGCGCTGCTCACCGCCCGTGGCGGCCTAGCACTGGCGCGCACCGGCACCGCCGGGCTGGGGCTGACGACCCTCGACGGGCGGCTGCGCGACTCCGCCGGCACCACCGACGCGCCGATCTGGACCCTCGGTGCGGTCCGTCGCGGTGAGCTGTGGGAGTCCACGGCGATCCCCGAGATCCGGACCCAGGCCGCCCAGCTGGCCACCGCCGTGCTGGACGAGGTCGCGCCGCTGCCCCGCCGGCTTGCGGACGGTCGCCTCGTCGGCGGCCATCACCCCGTGGCCCGGCCGCGCGACCCGCTCGGCCTGCCGCTGTCCACGACGGCCGAGGCGGCCGCCGCCTACAACGCCGGGCTCGAGCGGGTGATGCGGCTCCAATCGGGCGGCGACCACCTGCTGCTCGAGGCGGTCGAGCTCGATCCCGGCTTCGCGTTGGCTCACGCCGCGCTGGCCATGCTCGGGCACGAGGCCGGTGCCGACGTCGACGTCCGTGCCTCGCTCGACGCCGCGCGGGACGCCGCCCGGACCCGCGCCGACGAGCGGGAGCGCAGCCTGGTCGACGTCGTCGGCCGCCGCGTCGAGGACGTGCGCCGCTCGGGCGCCACCGCCCTGATGAACCACATCGCCCGCCATCCGCGTGACGTGCTCGCCGTCTCGGCGGCGGTGCCGACGATCGCGTTCTCCGGCGTGACCGACATCCAGCAGGAGGCCTGGGAGCTGGTGGAGGGCCTGGCCCCGGCCTACGGCGACCACTGGTGGTACATCTCGCTGCTCGCCTTCACCCGGCAGGACCAGTCGCGTTTCGACGAGGCCGGCCTGCTGGCCGAGAGCGCCCTGTCGTGCGAGCCGACCTCGGGGCACGCCGTACACGCACAGACCCACGTGCTCTACGAGACCGGCAAGCACGACACCGGTCGCGCCTGGCTCGACCACTGGGTCACCGAGAGCGGTCGCGCCGCGAGCCACCGTGCGCACTTCTCCTGGCACGCTGCCCTGCACGAGCTGGCGCTGGGCGACACCGAGGCCGTGCGCCAGCGCTACTACTCCCAGCTGGCGCCGCCGACCGTGACCGGAGTGCGGGCGCTGATCGACTCGGCGTCGCTGCTGTGGCGCTGGACGGTGACCACGGCCGGCTGGGACGCCGCCGCAGGGGGTACGGCGTTCACGGGCGAGGCCGCACCCCCGCCCGTGGAGTGCGTGCTCGAGGCCGCGGGCCCCGAGCTGGTCGACCAGCCGCAGACACCCTTCGTAGCGCTGCACGCGGCGGTCGCCCTGGCCGCGGCCGGCGACCTGCCGCGCCTGGCCCGGCTGCGCACCGAGTGCCAGGGCTCGTCCGAGCTGACCACGCGCACCACCGTGGCGACGGTCTGCGACGCCCTGCTCGCCGCGGGTGAGCAGGAGTGGGGCCAGGCCGCGCGTCTGCTCGCCGACGTCCTCCCCGGTCTGCCCCGCGTCGGCGGGTCCGCCGCGCAGCGGGAGATCGTCGAGGAGACGCTCTTGTTCTGCCTGGTCAACGACGGCCAGTCCGAGCGCGCCCTGAAGCTCCTCGACGGCCGCCTCGACCGCCGTACCTCACCCCTCGACCACCGACGCCGCGCCTCCCTCAGGCCGGCAGCCGTCCCCGCACCCTGACGTTCCGCGACGTCATACGGA
>JAWWPM010000008.1:0-6956 GCA_033854915.1 Nocardioidaceae bacterium | reverse complement strand
TCCTCGAGATCGAGCTCGCCCTGCTCGAGGACATGGGCTTCAAGTACTCCCGCTCCGAGGAGTACGTCGCGCGCAACGGGCACACCCGCCTGGTCGACCTCACGACGTACAAGTCGCACCTGACCGCGCCGCTCGACAAGATCCACCCGATGCCCTTCCCGGGCCTCAACATCGACAACCTGCCGTTCTTCGCGGTGATCGCCGCGGTCGCCGACGGCCAGACGCTGATCCACGACTGGGTCTACGAGAACCGCGCGATCTATCTCGTCGAGCTCAACAAGCTGGGCGCCCAGGTCAAGCTGCTCGACCCGCACCGGGTGATGGTCGAGGGCCCGACCCGCTGGACCGGCACCGAGATCGTCTGTCCCCCGGCGCTGCGCCCGGCGGTGGTGATCCTGCTGGCGATGCTGGCTGCCAAGGGCACGTCGGTGCTTCGCTCGACCTACGTCATCCATCGCGGCTACGAAGACCTCGCAGAGCGGCTCAACCAGCTCGGTGCCCAGATCGAGACCTTCCGGGACCTGTGACCCGGCAGACCGGTTACTCGTTCCTCGACGACGGCGGGCCGGTGCTGGCGTTCGCGCACCGTGGCGGCGCGCGGCACCCCGACCTGCCCGGCCTGGAGAACACCCTCACGGCGTTCGCCCATGCGGTCGCACTGGGCTACCGCTACCTCGAGACCGACGTGCACGCCACCAGTGACGGCGTCCTGGTCGCGTTCCACGACGCCGCGCTCGAGCGGGTGACCGACGGAGCCGGCAGCCTGGCCGACCTCCACGTCGCCCAGGTGGCCGCGTTGCGCGTCGGCGGTCGCGAGCCGGTGCCCACTCTCGCCGACCTGGTGGACGCCTTCCCGGGCGCCCGGTTCAACATCGACCTCAAGGCCGACGCGGCCGTCGTGCCGCTGGCGGCGTTCGTGGTCGAGCGCGACCTGTCCGACCGGGTCCTGGTCGGCTCGTTCTCGGGGCGCCGGCTCCGCCGGTTCCGGCGGCTGGCCGGCCACCGCGTGCCCACCTCGGCGCATCCGGCCGAGGTCGTCGCCTTCGTCCTGCTGCCCGCCCGATGGGCGCGACGGGTGACCGGCGCCTCGGTACTGCAGGTCCCCCACCGCCTCGGGCGGCTCACGATCGCCGGTCGGAGCGTCGTACGACGTGCCCATGCCGTGGGCGTGCAGGTCCACGTCTGGACCGTCGACGACCCCGCCGAGATGCGCCTGCTGCTCGACCGTGGCGTCGACGGCCTGATGACCGATCGCACCGACCTGCTCAGGGACGTGCTGCGCGAGCGCGGCCAGTGGGCGGCCGGAGCGGAGGACGCGTGAGCGAGCCGCAAGGCATCGCCGACCTCGAGCCGCTGTGGCGCTCGAAGGAGCAGAGGGCCTGGAACTGGTACGACTGGGCCAACTCCGCGTTCTACACCACCGTCCTGAGCGTGCTGTTCGCGCCGTTCATGATCACCGTGGCCGGCCGGGCCGCCGGTTGTGGCAGCTCGGCAGACGACACCTGCAGCCGGACCGTCTCGGTGCTCGGTCTCCACCTCGCTGCGGGTTCACTGCCGTTCTATCTGACCAGCTTCGCCACCATCAGCAGCGCGTTCGTGCTCCCGGTCGTGGGCGCCCTGGTCGACCGCTCCGGTCGCAAGCGCTGGCACCTGGCCGCGTTCGCGTGGTCCGGCTCGTTCTTCGCGGCGCTGTTGTTCTTCATGCGCGGCGACCAGTGGCAGCTCGGGGCGTTCGCGATCGTGGTCAGCAGCATCCTGGGCGGCTGCTCCCTGGTCAGCTACTACGCGATCCTGGTCGACATCTCGACCGAGGCCGAGCGCGACCGGGTCTCCTCGCACGGCTGGGCCTGGGGCTACCTCGGCGGCGGCCTGCTGCTCGCCCTGAACCTCGTGATGGTGCTGCTGCACGACACCTTCGGCCTCGACAAGGAGCTCGCGGTCCGGCTCTCGATGCTCTCGGCGGCGGTGTGGTGGGCCGGTTTCACGCTGATCCCGTTCCTCGGCCTCCGCGACCGGCCGCCCCGCGGGGTCGTGCCCGAGGCGGGCGGACTGGCGCGCCGCAGCTTCGGCCAGCTGGTCACCACGCTGCGCGAGATGCGCGGCTTCCCGATGACGCTGACCTTCCTGCTGGCCTTCCTGTTCTACAACGACGGCATCCAGACCGTGGTCAACGTGGCGTCGACCTACGGCTCCAAGCAGCTCGGCTTCGGCGACAGCGTGCTGATCGCCACCATCCTGCTGATCCAGTTCGTCGCCTTCGGCGGAGCGTTGCTCTTCGGTCGCCTCGCCGCGTCGTACGGCGCCTACCGCTGCCTGCTCTGGGGCACCTACGCCTGGATGGCGATCGTGGTGCTGGCGATGTTCCTGCCCCGCAAGAACGTCGTGGCGTTCCTGCTGATCGGGGTGGCGATCGGCCTGGTGCTGGGCGGCACCCAGGCGCTCTCACGCTCGTTCTTCAGCCTGCTCATCCCGCACGGCCGCGAGGGCGAGTACTTCGCTCTCTACAACGCCTGCGAGCGCGGTACGTCGTGGTTCGGCACGCTCCTGTTCGGGGTGGTGTTCCAGGTCACCGGCTCCTACCGCCCCGCGATCGTGGCGCTGATCGTGTTCTTCGTGCTCGGCGCGGTGTTCCTGCTCCGCCTGGACGCCCGCCGCGGCATCCGCGAGGCCGGGAACACGGTGCCTTCTGCCGTGTGAGCCCGTGTGAGCCCGTGTGAGCCCGTGTGAGCCCGTGTGAGCCCTCGTGAGCGTGGTGTGACCCGCCTCGCGTCACTGGGGAGGAACATCAGGGCGACGGCGTACGTTGGAACCATCGAACAAATCCGTGGACGCGTGCCATCACGAATCCCGGGTACGGACGTCTTGTTCGTGTACGCCTCGGTGGCGTACCGGGGGTCAACAACTTGGAGGTGAACCTCATGGCGGAGCGCACACTGCGTGGAGCGCGGCTGGGGGGACAGAGTTTCGAGGACGAGCGCGGCATCGAGTTCGCTGCTCGTCAGCAGAGCGGTTATCGGTGCGTGAACGGCCACGAGTTCGAGGTCACGATGTCGATCGAGGCCGAGGTGCCGGCGGTGTGGGAGTGCCCCCGCTGTGGTGCCGAGGCGCTGAGCACCTCCGGCATCGTGCGCGAGGAGAAGGCCGAGAAGCCGGTTCGCACGCACTGGGACATGCTCCTCGAGCGTCGCTCGGAGAAGGAGCTCGAGGACATCCTCAAGGAGCGCCTCGAGCTGCTCCGTGGCGGCGAGATCGGGCCCGCCCACCTGCACCGCACCAACGCCAAGCGTCGGGTGAAGTCGAACGTTTAGGCACCGGTTGGCGCAATGACGCGCGGAGGCGTCATTCGTCGACCACCTCGCCCCGGACGACGGGTCCTTGTGACCCGGGTCCGGGGCGAGCTGCTGTCAGCAGCCGGCGGCCCACCAGACGGGTCAGCACGGTGCGCGCGAAGGGTCGCGTGAACGGCAGGATCAGCAGGATCCCGACGGCATCGGTGACAAACCCGGGGCTCAGCATCAGGGTGCCACCGACCAGGATCAGCGCGCCGTCCGCGAGCTCACGCGAGGGCATCCGGCCCGACGACAGCGCGACGGTGAGGGCCTGCCAGGCCCGGCGCCCCTCGTGGGCGATCAGCCAGCTGCCGAAGATGCTGTCGGCGATCAGCAGCAGGATCGTCCACCACGGTCCGATGGCCTGGCCGACCTGGATGATCGCGTAGATCTCCACGATCGGCACGACGATGAACGCCGCGACCAGCAGCCACCAGGGCCAGCTGCGGCGGCGCAGGCGCCGGCGCCGGATCGGGCTCGAGCTCATGATCTCCTCCATCCACCGAACAGGCGCTCCCGCCGCTCGCTCAACCCCCAGGCGGTGATGCGTCTCAGCGACTCGGTGGCGACCTTGCCGCTCATCTTGGAGTCGCCGCGGACCCGCTCGACGAACTCGATCGGCACCTCGCGCACCCGCAGGCCGTGCCGCAGGCAGCGCACCACCATGTCGGTCTGGAAGACGTAGCCGGTGCTCTCGACCGAGGCCAGGTCGATGGCCTCCAGCGCACTGCGCCGGAACAGCCGGTAGCCGGCGGTCGCGTCGCGCACCCTCACCCCCAACAGCATCCGGACGTAGAGGTTGCCGCCGCGGGAGAGGATCTCGCGGCGCATTGGCCAGTTCACGACGCTCCCGCCCGGGATCCACCGGGCACCGATCACGAGGTCGGCGTCGGCCAGCGCGTCGCGCAGCAGGTGGAGCTGCTCGGGCTGGTGGGAGCCGTCCGCGTCCATCTCGCCGATCACGTCGTACCCCGCCTCGAGGGCGACCGCGAAGCCGTGCTTGTACGCCGCGCCCAGACCGCCCTTGGCGGTGCGGTGCAGCACGTGGACCGCGTCATCGGTCGCCGCGAGCTCGTCGGCCACCTTGCCGGTGCCGTCCGGTGAGCCGTCGTCGACGACGAGCACGTCGACCTCCGGCTCGGCCGCCCGCAGCCGCCCGACGATCCACGCGAGGTTGTCGGCCTCGTTGTAGGTCGGCATCACCATCACCGTGCGGCCCGGTGTCACCGGAGGCACGGCCGGGTGGTCAGTGGTCACGCGAAGGTCCTGTCGCTGGTGGGAGACGGCTCGGCGGAGGTGCTCCCCGGCCGGCGCTGACGACGATACTGACCCCGGTCCAGCACCCACCCCAGCAGCCACCCCGCCACCACCAGCGCGACGCAGCCGCGGCCGAGCCAGGGCCCGATCCGGACCGCCGGGGTGACGGCGTCGATCAGCCCGACCCGCGCCTCGACGTACGACCGCGTCTGCAGGGGCGCGCTGGTCACCAGCGAGCCGTCGGGTGCGATCACCCCGGTGACGCCGTTGATCGCCGCCACTACGACGTAGCGGTCGGTCTCGATCGCGCGGAGCCGGCTGATCGCGAACTGCTGGTCGATCTGCGCGGTGTGGATGAACATCGCGTTGCTGGTCTGCACCACGATCAGCTGCCCGCCTCGGGACAGCTGGGCGTAGAGGCCGTCGTCGTAGGCCACGTCGAAGCAGATCGCGTCGGCGACCTCGGTGCCCGCGATCTCCAGCGGGGTGACGCGGGTGCCGCGGACCATGTCGCGCGGGATCTGGTTGAGCTGGGCGAGGTGGGAGCCGAACAGCCAGCGCCACGGGATGTACTCGCCGAACGGGACCGGGTGCCACTTGGTGTAGCGGTCTCCGGCGCCGGTGACCGGGTCGAAGACGATGCCCTGGTTGAGCACGTGCTTCGGCCCGCCGTCCACCACCACCCCGGCCAGCAGGGGCACGTCGACGGCCGAGACGGCCGCGACCAGGTCGGCATGCATCTCCGGGTCGAGGAAGGGGTCGATGGCCGTGGAGTTCTCCGGCCAGACCACGAAGTCCGGTGGCGGCGTCGTGCCCGCGTCGACGTCGGTGGCGAGCCGTGCGGTCTCGTCCGCGTGGTCGTGGGTGATCTGGCGGTAGTGCGCCAGCACGTCGGTGCCGTCACCCGGCACGTTGCCCTGCACGGCCGCGACGTTGACGTGTGACACGGGATTCGCGGCGTACGGCGCGACGTGAGGCACCAGCCCGGCGACCACCAGGGCAACCAGCCCGGCGAGCACCATCCGGCGCTCCCGCCCTCGCTCCTTGTACGACGCCGCGAGCAGCGCCCCCGTGAGCGCCAGGACGAGGCTGATGCCGGTGGTCCCGACGTAGGGCAGCGCCGGCGCCAGCGGCGTGTCCACCACGGCATAGGCCAGGCGGCCCCACGGCATCCCGCCGGCCGGCCAGTCGGTACGGAGGTTCTCCATCGCCACCCAGGCGGCAGCGAGCCACAGGGGGGCCGCCGGCAGCCGCCGCAACGGCACCGCGGCCGCGCCCAGCACGCCGTACCACAGCGCCTGGGTGGCCGAGAGCCCCAGCCACGGCACCGTGCCGACCGCCTGCATCCACCACAGCAGGGTGAACTGGAAGGCCGCGCCGAAAGCCAGCCCGGGCAGCCAGGCCGTGCGCGCAGGCAGCCCGGAGGTGAGCGCGAAGAACGCCGCGACGGCGAACGGCAGCAGCCCCCAGAGGTGGGTGGGCTGGAACGTCAGCGCAAGCGCGAACCCGGCAAGGAGCGCCAGAAGGATGCGAGCCGACATGAGGAGAAGGTAACTGGCCCGGGTGGGAGGCCGCTTGCGGCAAGCCGCTGCGCCGCTCTCTGCGGCCGTTCGGTACCGGAGGGGTTGTCGGCCCTTCGGGCCGACCTGGTCGCGACTGGCTGCCGCGCCCCGGAAGTTGTCTAGGGGGACCGACTCCCCCTCCGGTCTCGCTCTCGTGCTGCAGAACCGACCTCCGCGAACCGGCTGTCACCGATGGGCGGCCTCCCACCGGGCGAGCCGGCCACTCGGACGTCGGTCCCACATGCACGAATTCCTGAGCGAACGGACGAACCTTCGGGCGTCCGCGACCACGTTGTCAAGCAGCCCCTGACCTGCGACGACGTGCGAACGCGCAGGTCAGCGGGGCCGTCGATCCTGAGAATTCACCGAGAATTCGCCGCTCCGGACGGCGTGTCCGATGCCGACACGCCCCCCAGGTGAACGGTCACTAACCTGGGACGACGACGGTGCCGGTGGCGGTCGTCGCCACCAGCGGCGGGTCGAGCATCTCGGCGGCGCCGGGACGCTGGTCGGTGGGGGCACCTCGGGCCACGACGGTCACGGACAGCTCGAGGGTTCGGCTCCGGTTGCCCGCCCTGACCAGCTCGCAGACGATCTCGAGCACGTCGCCGGCCCGGACCGGGGCCTTGAACTGGACGTCGGAGTACGACGCGAACAGCCCCTCGTCGCCGTCGGTGCGGATGCACATCTCGGTCGCCACGTCGCCGAACAGCGCGAGGCTGTAGGCGCCGTCGACCAGGTTGCCCGCGTAGTGGGCGTGGGAGTAGGGCACGTAGCGGCGGTGCACCACGCGGGTGCCTTGGACCGG
>JAWWPM010000007.1:0-4733 GCA_033854915.1 Nocardioidaceae bacterium | reverse complement strand
GGAGTACGGCTACACCGGCCCGGCGGCCGAGCACGGCTACCCGCGCAACGACGCGTTGCGCGGGCCCGACGCCGAGGCACTGCGCGCCGAGACCCGTCGTCGGCTCGGGATCCGGGACGACCAGACGGCGGTGCTCTACGCACCCACCTGGCGCGATCACCTCGCCACCCGGCCGCGGGCAGCGGCGATGGCCGAGCACCTCGATCTCGACGCGGCGGCGGCGGCGCTCGGCGACTCCCATGTCCTGGTGCTGCGGGGTCACCGTTTCCACACCCGCGGCGACAGCCGTACGGGAGTGGTCGACGTGACCGACCATCCCGAGATCAACGAGCTGGTCCTGGCCTCGGACGTCGCGGTCCTCGACTACTCCTCCCTGCGCTTCGACTACGCCCTGACGGGCCGGCCGATGGTCTTCCTGGTGCCCGATCTCGACGACTACACCGGTGGCGTGCGCGGCTTCCTGCTCCCGTTCACCGACACCGCGCCCGGGCCGCTGGTGTCGACCACCGCGGAGGTGGTCGACCTGGTCCGCGACGTCCCGGCCCTCGCGGCCGAGTGGGGCGAACGGGTCCGCGCCTTCGACGCGGAGCTCAACCCCTGGCAGGACGGCCACGCGGCGGCCCGCATGCTCGACCGGATCAGCGCCCTGCTCCGCTGACCCGGCAGAAGTGAACGTGTGAGGGCGCTGACCCGGCAGAAGTGAACGTGTGAGGGCGCTGACCCGGCGGAACGGAACGTGCGAGGGCGTTGACCCGGCAGAAGTGAACGCGCTCTTCTGCCGGGTCGGCGTCGTACGGCGGTGCTATCTGCCGGGTCAGCGCTGTGCGGCGTGCTCTTCTGCCGGGTCGGCGTCTCCCCGCGGGACGAAGACGGCGTCGACGAGTCGGGCCGATGCCCGGCCGTCCTCGAGCTCGACATAGTCGCGGCGGAACCGTGCCCGCGCGCCGGCGGTCCGCCGGGCGAGTCCGTCGAGGTCGCGCAGCAGGCCGACGACCTCGCGGGTCGAGGCGACGTGGGGTCCGGGGGCCGTGGGGCCGAAGGGGATCACGCCGCCGCGCACCGCGTCGTACTTCTCGAGGTCGGGCACCAGGAAGATCATCGGCTTGTCGGTGACGCCGTAGTCGAAGCGCAGGGAGGAGTAGTCGAGGACCGCGACGTCGGAGGCGAGGATCAGGTCGTTGATGTCGGGGTGGGCGGTGACGTCGATGACGTTCGCGCTGCCCTCGTGCCGCCCACCCGCACGCGCGTTGAAGGCGTGGCCACGCACCAGGAACGTGTAGCCCGGACCGAGGTCCCGGGCGGCGCGGTCGGCGTCGAGGAAGTCGACGCGTTCGGCAGCCAGGTCGTCCGCGGACATGTAGTCGCGGAACGTCGGGGCATACATGACGACCTTCTGCGCGTCCGCGATGCCCAGCACCTTGCGGACCCGCTCGCGGACCGCCGGCGCCTCGTCGGACTGGAGGATGTCGTTGCGCGGGTAGCCGATCTCGAGCACCTCGGCGGTGGCGCCGGCAGGGTCGAGGAACGCGGCCTTCAGCAGCGGTGTCGCGTAGTGCGCGGGGGAGACGAAGTAGTCCCAGTCGCGGGCGCGCCGGTCGAAGCTGTTGATCTGGCTGGAGGGGAAGCCGCCCTTCTCCCACCACTCGTGACCCATCACCTTGTAGGGATAGCCGTGCATGGTCTCGATGATCAGCTGGCCCTCGGGCTTGCGGTGCCAGTCGGGCTGGTGGACGTTGAGCATCACGTAGCGCGAGGTCGCCAGCGCCTCGTGCCACTCCGGGGTCCCCTCGAGGAGGGGTACGCCGCCCTCGGGCACCGGCACCGAGTGGTCGCGCACCGACCAGTAGCGGGTCAGCGACGCCTCGCGACGACCCAGCTCGTGGTGGACGCCGAGCATGTTGCAGTTGGCGACCTCGCTGTAGAGGGCCCGGAAGAACACGCTGTCCTGGGTGGCGACCTCGACCTGTGCGGCCATGCGGAGGCGGTACTGGTTGCGCTGGCCACGCGTCTGGTCGTCGAGGGGCTCCTGCACGTTGAGGGAGAAGACTGGCGGCCGGCCGGGCATCACCTCGAGCAGACCGCGGATTCGCGTGAGGGGGACCTCCACCGGCAGCCGGTCGAGCAGCTCGGAGGACGGGGTGACCGGCAGGTCCTGCTCGCGGTCGTCGCCGGCGGCGCGCATCATCACGGCGTACTTGCTCTTGGGCACGGCCAGACCGTCGTAGCCCCAGCGGTTGGCCACGAGGGGGAAGACGAAGGTGTAGGAGCCGTCGGCGGCGCGTTCGCTGCTGCCCTCGATGTCGTCGTCGAGCGTCGAGAGGATCGGGGTGAAGCGTTCGAGCGGCAGGCTGGAGTGGCCGCGGACGGTGAGGGCATCGTCGGTCAGCGTGTAGTCGGTGACGACCGGGACGCGGTCCATCACCTCGAGCTCGCCGCCCTTGCTGCGGGTCAGCCGCCGCGCGCGGCCGTCGGGATCGTCGACCACACCGGGGGACGGCGTCATGCCGGGCGGCGCCAGGATCGGCGCCCACTCGCCCGACGCGTCGCGCACCCGGACCCGCAGCGGGCGGGTGACCAGACCGTAGCCGGTCGTGTTGGAGACCGGCCGCGGCAGCGACGCGAGATCGAGCTCGGCGCGCCACAGGCCGTCGGACACGCGGGTCGGTGTCGCGGTCACCAGCTCCTTGCTGCTCTGGTCGATGTGGTTGACCACCACGCGGGTGGCTCCAGCCGCGCGGAACTCCACGGTCGCGACGCCGCCCTCGTCGGTGACCGAGACGGCGTACGCCGGGTGCCGGGCGACCTTCAGCATCAGGTGCCGGTCGAGGGAGCGGACCACGGTGCGGGCGACGCCGTCCGCCGCGACGTGTGTCTGCGCGACGACGGCCGAGCCCGCGCCGGAGATCTCACGGAACCGCGTCGTCCGGCGGATGCCCCCGGCGGTCATGGTGATCTCGAAGGCCCACTCGCCCTCCTCAGCCGGTACGGCGTCCGCAGAGAGCCAGGCGCGGAACCCACCAGGGGTGTAGTCGCAGTGCCAGTGGCCGCCGACCCAGTCGACCCGCGGCTCGGGAAAGGTCTCGACCTCCAGCGGGATCCGGGTCGCGCCGTCGGCGGAGACCAGCTCGACGACGACCTCGGGCGGGTGTTCGGCCAGATCGACGTTGCGGATGAACGCCCACCCGCCCACGGTGAGCAGGTCGCCGTCCCAGACCACGCGCATGACGCGGCTGATCAGCTCGAGCTGGACGTCGGACAGGATCGTCACGTCGTCCGGGAGGCCCTCGGTGAGGGGCAGCTCGACCCGGGCGCCGTCGGGCGTCACCCGGGTCGGGAAGCGGCGGGCGTCGCTGCCCCAGTTCTCGATGTAGTCCACGGCCGCCTCGCGACGGTCGTTGGCGATCAGCTCGACGAGCACCTTGTCCTGAGCGCCGACGCTGTGCACGAACTCCTCACGCGAGACCCGCTCGATCAGGTCGTTGATGCCGACCCGGAGCAGCTCCCAGAAGTCGGGGCCGCCCTTGGCCAGGTGCCGGGTGAAGAACGGCATGTTGAACGAGATCAGCTGGAGCGCGCGGATCTCGACCGCGCGGTCCTTGCCCTGGGCCTGCAGGGCCTCGAACGACGCCAGGACGGTCTCGTTGTGGGCGGCCAGGTTGCTCACCGACCACGAGCGCTGCGAGATCGACGAGCGGTCGTTACGGATCCGCCACGAGACGCCGATCTGGGGCACCACGTCGAAGGCCCGGGCCTTCGCGAACGCCTCGGCGCTGACCGGCTGGTCCTCGTAGAGCTTCCCCTCGGGGAAGACCAGGCCGGCCTCGTCCCAGAACGTCCGGCGGTAGGTCTTGCTCCACGCCACCGCGTTGACCATCGCCTCCGGGAACGTGTCGAGGTCGACGCCCAGACGGCGTACGGCGTGGGTGCTGCGGATCCACGGCCCGGCCGCGACCCGCTTCTTGCCCTCGAGCCGGTCGTAGTTCGCGACCGCGAAGTCGGAGCCGGACTCCTCCAGGGCGGAGATCACGCTGGTGTAGGCGTCGGGCTGCACCACGTCGTCGGAGTCGACGAAGGTGAGGAACTCCCCACGCGCGTGCTCGATGCCGGTGTTGCGGGCCGCGCTCAGGCCGCCGTTCTCACGGGTCACCACCCGCACCCGCAGATCGCGCCGCGCGTGCCGACGGGCGATGTCTCCGCTCGCGTCGGGGCTTCCGTCGTCGACGACGATGATCTCGACCTCGCGGTAGAACTGGAACCGCAGGGAGACCAGGCACTCGTCGAGGAAGTCCTCGACCCGGTAGCAGGGCACCACGATCGAGAGCAGCCCCGGCACGTAGCCGCCGCGGTGCACCGCCCGCCGCGCCCGGATCCGGGCCCCGTCGGTGGCCCTGCGGGCGCGCTCGGGGGCACTCCTGGCCAGGCGCTTGGCACGCGCCACCGGAGCAGTCGAGAGGCGGGCGGGTGGCTTCAGACGGTTGTACATCGTTCCCCGGAGTCGGTGGTACGTCGTGGGCTACGGCCCGCGGGAAGGGTCGCGGTCATGCTAGGCCAACTCGGTCGAGGCGATCGATTCGACCATCGGGTCCAGCTTGCGCAGGTCGAGCACGTGACCGGTGCCGTCGGAGAGGAGTACGTCGAGCGACGAGCGGGCGACCGACATCGAGTCGAGGAGCGAGCCGGCCGGCTCCTCGCCGAATGCCTTCGTGCGCATCGGCGAGGAGCCGAAGGCATTC
>JAWWPM010000006.1:0-9360 GCA_033854915.1 Nocardioidaceae bacterium | reverse complement strand
GGCCTCTCGGCCCTGGTCATCGCCGGTCACCCGAACTGGACGCCCGAGCAGGTCAAGGCCGACATCATGAACACCGCCGGCCGCGACCTCAACACCGACGGCTCACAGACCCCGACTGGGGACGTCTACGCCCCGGCTCGCGTCGGGGCCGGCCGGATCGAGGCCGAGCCGGCGCTCGACAACGACGTCCTGGCCTTCTCGGCCAGCGACCCGGGCTCGGTGAGCACGTCCTTCGGCCCCGTTGAGGCGCTGGTCGGCACGCCGACCACGCTGACCAAGACGGTCAAGGTCCAGAACACCGGGCTCTCGACCCAGAGCTACGACGTGAGCTACGACGCGATCACCTCGGTCGACGGTGTCGACTACTCGGTCGCGCCGGACACGGTCACGGTCGGTCCGCGCAGCTCGCAGACGGTCACGCTGACGCTGTCGATCCCCGACGCGTCGGTGCTGAACAAGTCGGTGGACCCGACCATCGGTCGCACGGACGCCGCCACCGGCCTCCCCCGGGAGACACTGGCCGAGGCCAGCGGTCGCGTGTTCTTCACCTCGACGGGCTCGGCTCCGGACCTGCGGGTCCCGGTCTACGCCGCGCCTCGGCCGGTGTCGACGATGGCCGTCCAGTCGAGCGTGACGATGCCGTCCGGGGCGACCCAGACGGCCACGTTGCACCCGACCGGTGGTGATCTGGGGGCGGGCGCCGGCACCAACGGCACCGGCACCGGTGACCTTAGCGACGACATCTTCTCAAAGGCAGCCGGCTTCGAGCTCGCGGCAACCGACCCGGCGCAGCCGCCGTGCAGCGCCACGGTCACGTCCGAGTGCATCCGGCTGCCCGAGGAGCGTGAGGCCGACGTGAAGTACGTCGGTGTCACCTCCGACGCGCCGCTCAACGGTGGTGTCCCGGCCAACAGCCAGGCCTACTTCGCGATCACGGCGCAGGATGCGTTCTCGATCCCGGCGTCGAAGTTCGACTACGAGGTCTACATCGACACCAACAACGACCACCAGGCGGACCTGATCGCGTTCAACACGCGCCTCGGGACCGGCGACGTGTTCGTGGTCAAGCTCGTGAACGCCCACACCGGGGCGACGGTCGACACCGAACTGACGAACAACCGGTTCGGGGATCTCGACACGGCGCTCTACGACAGTGACTCGCTGATGATGCCGATCTGGCTCAACAAGCTGGTCCCGTTCGGCGTGGACGCGGCCCACCCGCGGATCAACTACGGTGTGGTCACGTTCTCGGCGTTCCAGTCGGGTCCGATCGACACCGTCGGTGTCGACGACGCCACCGGTGGGCTCCAGCTCAGCGCCGACCTCTACCACCCGGGTGTGGCGGTCGACGATGCAGGCGTCGGCCCCCTGGTGGACGACGTCAACGGGCTCGACCTGAACCTGACCCGCAACGCCGCGTCGTACGCCGCGGACAAGGGCCAGGGGCTGCTGATGGTCCACTTCCACAACGCCGTCGGCAACAAGGCGCAGGTCGTGGCCCTGAAGACGGCGTCGAGCGTGACGCTGGCGGTCGCTCCGACCTCGGTGAAGCGGGGCACGCCCGCGACGCTGACGGCCACGGTGCCCACCCTCGACGGGGTCGTCCCGACCGGGACGGTCACCTTCAAGGAGGGCACCACGACCGTGGGCACCGGCACCCTGGACGGCACCGGCAAGGCCAAGGTCGACTACACGCCGACCACAGTGGGCACCAAGTCGCTGACGGCGGTCTACGCCGGCGACGCCAACTACAACGGGTCCACCTCGGCCGCTGCCACCCTCAACGTCACCCCGGCCGCGTCCGGTACGACGCTGCTGGTGGTGCCGACCTCGGTGGTCCGCGGTCACGCGGTGTCACTCAACGCCTCGGTGGTCCACGGCGCGGGTGACGCAGTTCCGACCGGGACGATCACGGTCAAGAACGCCGGCGGCACCACCGTCGGCACCGGGACCCTGGACGCCACCGGCAAGGTGAGCATCGCCTACACGCCGACCACTCCGGGCACGCTGAGCCTCACGGCGACGTACTCCGGTGACGGCAACTACGACCCCTCGACGTCCGCCGCGGCGACCCTCACGGTCACCAAGGCCAAGTCGAAGGTCAAGGAGCACCTGTCGGCCACGTCCGGCCCCAAGGGCAAGACGGTCACCGTCCGGGCGAAGGTCGCGAAGGATGCGGGCATCGTGCCGACCGGCAAGGTCAAGCTCTTCGTCAACGGTGACAAGGTCGACGCCGGCACCCTCTCCGGAGGCAAGGCCACGCTGTCCTTCACGCCGGAGAAGAAGGGCGCCTACAAGGTCGTCGTGAAGTACCACGGCGACGGCAGCTACACCCGCGGGAAGTCCGACAAGGCGACCTACCAGGCGCACTGACCGACACTCGCGGCAACGCAGGGCCGCTCGGTGGGACTCGTCCCGCCGAGCGGCCTTCGTCGTACCCGGCACTAGGATCCGGCCATGCCGCTCCCCTTCGACCCGATCGACGAAGCGGCCCGGCAGTGGGGGCTGCGCTGGGACGGCGTCCCCGCGATGCACGCGGTCACCTCCCTGATGCGGGTCCAGCAGCTGGTCCTCGGACGTCTCGACGCGATCCTCCGCCCACACGGGCTGACGTTCGCCCGCTACGAGGCGCTCGTCCTGCTCTGCTTCTCCTCCCGCGGCTCGCTGCCACTGGGCAAGATGGGGGAGCGGCTCCAGGTGCATCCGACCTCGATCACCTCCATCGTGCAACGGCTCGAGGCCGACGGTCTGGTTGCCCGGCGTCCGCATCCCGACGACGGCCGGGCGGTGCTCGCCGAGGTCACCGACGCCGGGCGCGCCCTCGTCGAAAGCGCGACCGCCGACCTGGTCGGCGTCGACTTCGGGCTCGGGGCACTGACCGACGAGCAGCTCGCGGACCTCTCCGGTCTGCTCGCTCCGGTGCGGCGAGCGGCCGGAGACTTCTCGTCGTGAGCACGGCATGACCACTGCCGACGCCGTACGACGCGTGGGCCTGGCCCTGCCCCGCGCCTACGAGGTGGAGGTCCGGGGCCGCTCGAAGCTGCGCGTCGGGCAGATCGTCTTCGTGGCGTTCTCGCGCGACGAGACGCAGCTGGGCTTCGGCTTCCCCAGGGGCGAGCGCGAGGGGCTGGTCGCCTCGGCCCCGGAGACCTTCTTCATGCCGGGGCAGTCGGACCTGCGCTACCAGTGGGTGTGTGCGCACGTGGACCGGCTCCCGGACGACGAGATGCGCGAGCTCGTGGTCGACGCGTGGCGGATGTGCACCCCGAAGATGCTGCACGACCTGCCGGACCTGGCCGCACCGGCTGCCCGGGCGTGGGACCTGATCGAGCGCAGGGAGTGGCACGACGTACGCCCGCTGCTGCACACCTACCTGCGGTTCGAGGACGGCGGGGTGTCGGTGCGCGGGCGCACGAAGGTGCTCGAGCATCTCGCCGGCCGGCCGACACCGCGGCCGCCGCGCGAGGTCGAGATCCGCGACGGCCAGGTCTACCGCTGGCGTCGCTGACGCAGGGTCGTAGCCTTCGCTCTGACCAGGCGTCCGACCGGATGCCGGCCGGCAGGGAGAGGTGGGCCGAGATGACGACGATCAGCCAGCGGTCGGGTGCGACCGCGACGGCGATGCTCGGGCTCGGGGTGTACCGACCGGAGCGGGTGGTGACCAACGACGAGATCTGCGAGGTCCTCGACTCCAGCGACGAGTGGATCCAGAGCCGCTCGGGCATCCGGACCCGTCGTCACGCAGGGCCGGAGGAGACCTTGGTGGAGATGGCCACCCGCGCCGCCCAGGCTGCGTTGGACGTGTCCGGCGTCACGGCGGGCGACCTCGGCACCGTGATCGTGGCGACCTCCACACACGCCCAGCACACCCCGGCCGCTGCGCCGCTCGTCGCCGACCGGCTCGGGTCCCGGGCCGCCGCCTTCGACATGGGCGCCGGCTGCGCGGGGTTCTGCCACGCACTGTCGGTCGCCTCCGACCTGGTCCGCGGGGGCAGCACCGGTCATGCGCTGGTGATCGGCGTCGAGAAGCTCAGCCTGTTCCTGGACCCCACCGACCGGTCGACCGCGTTCATCTTCGCCGACGGGGCCGGCGCGGTGGTCGTGGGTGCGTCGGAGGAGGCCGGCATCGGCCCGGTGGCCTGGGGCTCCGACGGTTCGAAGTCCCACGTGATCACCCAGCACCCCGGTTGCCAGGAGCCCGGCGCGGAGCACCCGGTGGTGCAGATGGAGGGGACAGCGGTCTTCCGGTGGGCGCCCTTCGCGATGGCCGACGTGGCCCGCGAGGCCGTCGCCGGAGCCGGGCTGGAGCTGACCGACCTCGACGCCTTCATCCCGCACCAGGCCAACCTCCGGATCACCGAGACCCTGGCCCGCAACCTGAAGCTGCCCGAGGGCATCGCCGTCGCGCGCGACGTCCAGGACGCCGGCAACACCTCGGCAGCCTCCGTGCCACTGGCGATCGAGGCGATGGTGCGCCACGGCGAGGCGGAGGTCGGGGACACTGCGCTCCTGATCGCGTTCGGAGCCGGCCTCAGCTACGCCTCGCAGGTGGTCACCCTCCCGCCCGTCGCGAATACCTGACGGGCTGGAGACCCGCGGTTGGCCGAAACTAGTAGGGCGTCCTAGTATCTGGGTATGGACGACATGGTCTCGACAGGCTCGACCGACGTCGGCACCGACGACGCACGCTCCCGCTGGCAGGCCCGCTACGAGCAGTCGCGGGTGCGGGAAGCGGACTTCACGACAGTCAGCGGCATGGAGGTGCAGCCGGCGTACGGCACCGACACGTCGGAGTGGCCGGGGGAGTTCCCCTTCACGCGCGGTCTCTACCCGACCGGCTACCGCGGCCGCACCTGGACGATCCGGCAGTTCGCGGGCTTCGGCAACGCCGAGCAGACCAACGAGCGCTACCAGATGATCCTGGGTCGCGGTGGCGGTGGACTGAGCGTCGCCTTCGACATGCCGACCCTGATGGGTCGCGACTCCGACGACCCCAAGAGCCTGGGCGAGGTCGGCCACTGCGGGGTCGCGATCGACTCGGCCGCCGACATGGAGCGCCTCTTCAAGGGCATCGACCTCGGTGCGGTCACCACGTCGATGACGATCAGCGGCCCCGCCGTACCCGTGTTCTGCATGATGCTGGTCGCCGCGGAGCGGGCCGGCGTCGACACCGGGGTGCTCAACGGCACGCTGCAGACCGACATCTTCAAGGAGTACATCGCGCAGAAGGAGTGGCTGTTCGGCCCCGAGCCGCACCTGCGCCTGATCGGCGACCTGATGGAGTACTGCGCGGAGAAGATCCCGGACTACAAGCCGCTCTCCGTTTCCGGCTACCACATCCGTGAGGCCGGCTCGACGGCCGCGCAGGAGCTCGCCTTCACGCTGGCCGACGGCTTCGGCTACGTCGAGCTGGGGCTCAGCCGTGGGCTCGACGTCGACGTCTTCGCCCCCGGCCTGTCCTTCTTCTTCGATGCCCAGGTCGACTTCTTCGAGGAGATCGCCAAGTTCCGCGCCGCCCGCCGGATCTGGGCTCGCTGGTTGCGCGACGTCTACGGCGCGCAGACCGAGAAGGCCCAGTGGCTGCGCTTCCACACCCAGACCGCCGGCGTCTCACTGACCGCCCAGCAGCCCTACAACAACGTGGTCCGAACCGGCATCGAGGCGCTCTCGGCCGTGCTCGGCGGCACCAACTCGCTGCACACCAACGCCCTCGACGAGACCCTCGCCCTGCCCAGCGAACAGGCGGCCGAGATCGCGCTGCGCACGCAGCAGGTGATCATGGAGGAGACCGGAGTCGTCAACGTCGCCGATCCGCTCGGCGGCAGCTGGTACGTCGAGGCGCTCACCGACCAGATCGAGGCCGAGGCCAACGCGATCTTCGACCGGATCCTGGCGATGGGGGGCTGCGACCTGACCCACACCGATGTGGAAGGCCTGGCCCAGGCCTCGCAGCGCGGCGAGATCCCGATGACCAGGGGCCTGCTGCGCGGCATCGAGGACGGCTGGTTCATGGCCGAGATCGCCGAGGCGGCGTTCCAGTACCAGGTGGCGCTCGAGAAGGGCGACAAGAAGATCGTCGGCGTCAACGTGCACACCGACTCGATCACCCACGACCTGGAGATCCTGCGGGTCTCGCACGAGGTCGAGGTCGAGCAGGTCCGCGCGCTGGCGGAGCGCCGTACGACGCGTGACGAGGCCGCGGCCCGCTCCGCCGTCGAGCGGATGGTCGAGGTGGGGCGCACCGACGGCAACATGATCGAGTCGATGATGGAGGCCTGCCGCGCCGAGGCGACGCTCGGTGAGATCTGCGACGCCCTGCGCGCCGAGTGGGGCGAGTACCGCGAGCCGGCCCGCTTCTGAGAAAGTGGGGTGTGGACCTCCAGAGCGCACTGCGCTCGCTTCCCGGTAACCCGCGCGTCGTCGTCTCCGGCAACCACGCTCTTCCGTGGCACACCCTCGGGCTCGTCGACGAGGCCCTCGACGAGTACCGCGTCTGGGTGCTGAACGCTCCACCGGGCCTTCCCGACCGGGACGGCGTCACACCAGAGACGTCGTTCGTGGGTCCGGGGATGCGGAAGAACCCGCGTCTGAGCTACGTGCCGTCGCGGCTGTCGATGGTGCCGAAGCTCTTCGAGACCCGCCTCCGTCCGGACGCCGTGGTCCTCCACACGACACCGCCGCGCGACGGCAAGGTGTCGCTGGGGGTCGAGGTCAACGTGCTGCCGGCCGCGGTCGAGGCTGCCCGTCGCAACGGCGGCGTGGTCATCGCGCAGACCAACCGCGAGATGCCGTGGACCTTCGGTGACGCCGTGCTCGACCTCGAGATGGTCGACGTGCTCGTGGAGGGCGACGGGCCGATGCCGAGCGCCCCGGTCGGCACGGTCGACGAGCACTCGGCCACCATCGGCCGTCTCGTCTCCGAGCGGGTCCCCGACGGGGCGACCCTCCAGGCCGGCATCGGGGCGGTCCCCGACGCGACCATGCACGGGCTCACCCACCGCCGGGGCCTGCGGGTCTGGACCGAGATGTTCTCCGACAGCGTGCTGGCGCTCGAGCGAGCCGGCGCCCTCGACCGGGAGGTCCCGCTCACCGCGTCGTTCCTGTTCGGCTCCGCGGAGCTCCTGGAATGGGTCGACGGAAACCATCGCGTCGAGATGCGACGGACCGAGGTCACCAACAGCCCGGCCCTGATCGCCCGCAACCCGTCGATGATCAGCGTCAACACCGCGCTCCAGGTCGACCTCTTCGCCCAGGCCAACGCCAGCCGCATCAACGCCCGCATCCACTCCGGCTTCGGCGGCCAGACCGACTTCATCGTGGGCGCCATGCACAGCCAGGGCGGGCAGGCGTTCATCGCGCTGCGCTCGTGGCACCCGAAGGCCGACTGCTCGACGATCGTGCCGCTGGTCGACGAGCCGGTGACGTCGTTCCAGATGACCGCGGTGGTCACCGAGCTGGGCACGGCCGAGATCTACGGCAACGACCAGGCCGAGCAGGCCCGGCAGCTGATCGAGAACGCAGCGCACCCCAGCGTCCGCGAGGAGCTGTGGGAAGAGGCCATGGGACTGGGCCTGCTCCGGGCGCCGTGGACGCTTCCCTAGGATTGCCCGCATGACGCAACAACCGTTCAGCCGCCCGGGCGCCGTCGACCTCTCGGGGCTGACCCGCCCCGCTCCGACCGGTCCTCCGTCGAGCGCAGGTGGCGCCGGCGGCGGTGCTCCGGCCGGAGGTGCGGGCACGGCGGCCGGGTCCGCGGCGTACGCCCTCGACGTCAGCGAGCAGAACTTCCAGACCCTCCTCGACGCCTCGGTCACGGCCCCGGTCGTGCTGGTGTTCTACTCCCCGACCCGCTCGCCCGAGAGCGTCGGCATGGCGCAGGACGCCGCGACCGCCGCGGGGGAGTACGACGGGCGGTTCCTGGCCGGTCTGATCGACATCGACGCCGCGCCCACGATCGCCCAGGCGATGCAGATCCCGCAGGTCCCACTGCTGCTGGTGATCCTCGACGGCCGGCCCGCGGCACAGCCGATCCCCGGGGTGATGACCCTCGACGAGCTGCGCACGCTCTTCAACCAGCTGGCCCAGGGGTTGACCGCGCAGGGCATCACCGGCCGGCACCAGCCGTTGTCGGCCGCCGTGCCCGATGCGGAGGACGCCGAGGAGCAGGTCGACCCGCGTTACGTGCCGGCCCAGCAGGCGCTCGAGGCGGGTGACATCGACGGCGCCGTCGCCGAGTACCAACGGCTGGTCGACGCCAACCCCGCTGACGTCGAGGCCGCGGCCGGTCTCGCCATGGCCCGCGTCCTGCAGCGCACCCAGGGGGTCGACCCCACGGCCGCCCGGGCGGCCGCCGACGGAGCACCCGACGACGTCGACGCCCAGATCCTGGTGGCCGACCTCGACCTCCTCGACGGTCACGTGGACGAGGCCTTCACCCGCCTCGTCGAGCTGGTACGCCGTACCGACGGCGATGAGCGCAACCGGTGCCGTGAGCACCTGATCGGGCTCTTCGCGGCGGTCGGCGGCGACGATCCGCGAGTCCTGCGTGGCCGCCAGTCGCTCGCGTCGGCGCTCTTCTGAGGAGACCGATGGCCACCATCGTCTACTGCCATGCCCACCCCGACGACGAGGCGTCCCAGACCTCCGGCACCATGGCCCGCGCCGCCGCCGAGGGCCATCGGGTCGTGGTCGTGTTCGCGACCGACGGCGACCACGGCGAGGTAGCCGCCGACGCGGTCGAGGGCGAGACGGTCGCCGCCTACCGGGCCCGCGAGGCGGCCGCCTCGGCGGCCGCGATCGGCCTGGCCCGCGTCGCCTGGCTGGGCTACGCCGACTCCGGCATGGCCGGCTGGGAGCAGAACGACCACGACGGGTCGCTGCACCAGGCCGACGTCGACGAGGCAGCCCAGCGACTGGCCGACTTCATCGACGAGGAGCGGGCCGACGTGCTCGTGGGCTACGACTGGCACGGGGCCTACGGCCATCCCGACCACGTCAAGGTCCACCACGTCGTACGCCGTGCCGCGGACCTGGCGGCTCAGCGGCCCCGGCTGCTGGAGTCCACCATGAACCGCGACGAGCTGACCCGGCTGGTCCAGATGGGCCGGGAGGCGGGCATCGACCTCGACGACTTCGACCCCGAGCAGCCGATGGACGACGGCAACCCCCTGGTCATCAGCGAGGACGAGATCACCTGTCGGGTCGACGTGTCGTCGTACCTCGACCGGAAGCGTGCCTCGCTCGAGGCGCACCGCTCGCAGGCCACCGACATCGAGGGTTTCCTGTCGATGCCGCCGGAGGTGTTCGAGGCGTTCTTCGGGCACGAGCACCTGATCGAGCCGGGCGACGACGGACCGATGC
>JAWWPM010000005.1:0-5705 GCA_033854915.1 Nocardioidaceae bacterium | reverse complement strand
GTCGCAGTGGCCGGCGTGCTGGGCGGTCTCGGCGACGACCCGCACCACGAGGGCGCCGAACGCCGTCTCGCGCCGCTCCTCGGGCCACCACGGCACCGTCGCCGGTGCGTCGAGCGCCAGCCGCGCGAGGGACTCGTCGCTGTGCTGCCAGGCCCGACGGTAGAGGCCGAGCAGGTGGTCGCGGCTCTGGTCGGCGGTCGCCCACATGTCGGCCGACTCCCAGACCGACCCGTCGTCCTCCCAGGGCAGCGGCACCGGCGAGGGCCGACCGACGGCGGCGCCGAGGTAGCCGAGCTCGATGCCCGTGAGGTGCTTGACCAGCCCGAGCAGGTTGGTGCCCGACGGCACCACCGGCCGTCGCACGTCGTACTCGTCGAGGCCGTCGAGCGCGCGCACCACCGAGTCGCGCGCATCCTGGAGGTAGCGGCCGAGGTCGTCGGTGAGGCTCATCGCGACCGGGTCAGGTCCTGGTAGTCGGGGTGCTGGTCGATCCAGGCGCGGACGAACGGGCACAGCGGCCGGACCCGTCGCGTGCCGTCGGCACGCACCTGGTCGAGGGCGTGCCGGACCAGCGCCGAGCCGACACCATGCCCCTCGAAGGCGTCATCCACCTCGGTGTGCGTGAAGGCGATCACGCCGTCGGACAGCGCGTAGGCCGAGAAGCCCGCGGGCTGGTCGTCGACGAACGCCTCGAAGCGGCTCTGGTCGGGGTTGTCGCGCACCGAGACCTCAGTCATGGCGCAACGCTAGCCGTTGCCCTGCAGCACGTGGTCGGGCACGTCGGGGACCGGACGCCCCTCGGCGACTGCGGCGAACCGGTCGAGCAGGATCGGCCACTCGGTGAAGCGGGCGCGGCCGGCGAGGTTGCCCGGCGTCCAGCCGCCGTGCACGAAACGCACCGTGCAGCCGTCGGCACGGGCCTCGATGGTCACGTCGAGGGTGCTCGGGTGCTCGGGGTCCTGCGCCAGGGTGAAGGTCTGCGCGTAGTGGCGCGGCGGGTCCCACGCCGTGACCGTGCCCCACTGGTACGCCGCACCGTCGGCGAGGCGCATCATCGCCGGACCGCCGACAGCGGGTGCGACGTGGACACCGGCCAGCCCCTCCGGGGCGTAGGCCGGGTGCCACCAGTCGTTGATGCGGCGGGTGAACGCCTCGAAGGCGATCTCGGGCGGGCAGGCGAGGTCATAGGCGTGCTCGATCGGCCCGGCCGACTCGGTCGGCCGCGGGGCGGTCTCGCCCGAGACGGGCTGGTGGAAGACCAGCCGGTTGTGGAACGGGTCGACCACGGCCAGCACCCGGCCCCAGTCCTCGTCGCGGATGCCGGGCCGGGCGAAGTCGTAGTCCTTCGCCTGGAGCTCCGCGTGCAGGGCGGCCACGTCGACGACCGGGATCAGCGCGGCGCCGCCCGGGCTGGCGTCGCCGTGGTGCTCGCTGAGGTGGAGCCTGGCCGCGCCCCGCGTGACCTGGGCGTAGAGCGGCGAGTGGTCGGCATGGCCGCCGTGCTCCCAGTCGAGGGTGAAGCCGAGGTAGTCGACGTAGAACTCCACCGCCTTGGCCCGGTCGAAGATCCGCAGGATCGGGACCGCCGGGCCCTCGGGTGGGGTCGGGTCGGTGGTCGGCGCCTGGGTGGCCGCGAGGGTGTTCCAGTCGCGTACGCCGTACTGGTGGGCGACGATCTCGAGGGCCTCGCCGTGGCTGATCTCCACCTGCCGGGCGGCCAGGTCGGCGCGCAGGCGGCGGGCCATGGACTTGGGGTCGGACATGATGCTGCTTCTCTCCGGCGGACCGACGCACATCGCGCAGGATCAGGGGCCTGCGTTGCCTGGCGGGTCCGCCCGGTGAGGCGCATCACGGACAGGAGGCGGTGCTGGGTCGAGCGTAGGCATTCACCGTCCCGGGTGCTCCGGGTGCAGGCGGCCGGCTGCCCTGGCCACCGCCAGCGTATCCCCGGGTGACCGGTCGTGGAAGCCTCGGTGAACTCGTGTCGCGGACCGGCCGGTCCCGTCCACGGAGCCGCCTGCCATGGTCCACACTGGATGGCATGCGGCCGCAGGTCGTCGCTCACCGCGGCGCGAGCTTCACCAATGCCGAGCACACGCTGGGTGCCTACGTCGAGGCGATCCGCGAAGGAGCGCAGGCGCTCGAGTGCGACGTGCGACTGACCGCCGACGGCCACCTGGTCTGCGTCCATGACCGCGACCTGCGGCGTACCGCGAGCATGAAGGCCCTGGTCTCCACCATGGAGCTGGCCGACCTCGACCAGCTGGAGTTCGCCTCCTGGAAGAACCCTTGGGCCACGCTCGACGACGAGGCGCCCGACCGCGACCGGGACCTGGACGGCGTCCTGACGCTGCGCCGGCTCCTCGAGACCGTCGCGGCCGAGGAGCGGCGGATCGAGCTGGCCATCGAGACCAAGCACCCGACGCGGTACGGCGGGCTGGTCGAGCGCCGCCTGGTGGAGCTTCTCGCCGACTTCGGCTGGGCCGGAGCAGACAGCCCGGTCCGGGTGATGAGCTTCTCCTACGTCGCATTGCAGCGGGTGCAGCGGCTGGCGCCGGACCTGCGGCTGGTGATGCTGATCGACAAGGCGCGGCACTGGCCGGTGCTCAAGCCCGTCCTGGGGCCGGGTTGGCTGCTCGGGCCGGGCATCGACGCGCTGAGCCGGGACCCGAGGTTCGCGAGCAAGCTGGTCGACAGCGGCCGGGGCATCCACGTGTGGACGGTCAACACCCACGAGCAGTTGTCCCTGTGCCTGGACCTCGGCGTCGAGGCGGTCATCACCGACCGGCCCCGCGAGGTGCTCGGCTGGCTCGGCGGCTAGCCTCGCGGCATGGCCAAACGATCCCGGACCAAGGCGCGCGACGAGGTGATCGCCGAGGGGGCGGTCGGCCCACGCGAGCCCTGTCCGTGCGGCTCGGGCAAGCGATACAAGGCGTGCCACGGCTCCGCGGGCGGCGCGTTCGTCGTACGCCCGTTCGAGGGGCTGGCCTGGGAGCCGGACCTGGTCGGTCTGCGTGAGTTCGTGGCCGCCGCGACGGCTCCGCTCACCGTGGGTGACCGGACCGTGCGGCTCTCGACGCTGCTGCCGATGGCCGCTCCGGCGATGGTGCGCGACAGCGGCGAGGTCTGGCTGGGACTGCAGGTGCGGCACAGCTTCGGCGACCCCTCCCGCGACCTGGCCGCGGTGCTGGAGAAGGCCCTGGCGACAGACGAGCCCGGCATCATCGGGCTGGTTGACCCGCCGGGGCTCGGGCCCCGGCTGCAGGACCTGGTCGGCGACGAGCCGCTGGAGATCACCGTCCACGACGGCTTCGGGTTCTGGCTCGACGACGTCGCCGAGCGCGACGCCGCGATGGTGGCCGCCCTCGAGGAGGCCGATGCCCAGGCCGCGCCCGCGGCCCGGCTGGCCTCGGTCGAGGCGGCGTACTGGACCGACGCCGGCAGCAAGGAGCACCTGCGCTGGGTGCGCCGCGAGCCCGAGGCCTCGCTGCTCGACGCGCTCGCCCGGCTGGTGGCCGCCGGTGATGCCTGGCTCGTGGAAGGGTCGAAGGTGGTCGGGATGTTCCGCGCGCACGGGTTGCTGGTCCCGGTCTGGGACCTGCCCTCGGGCACCGGTGCGGAGGCGCTGGAGGCTCCGGCGGTGGAGTTCGAGAAGCGCCTCGAGGGCGCCCTCGCGGCCACCGACGACCTCTCTCCCGACGAGCGTGCGACCCGCTCCGAGCTGGCCAACAAGCAGGTCACCCTGCGTTAGAAACCGCTTGCGTGTATGAGTTGTCTCCGCGGTGAACGTCTTGTAACTTGAGGGCCGCCCGGTCGTTGTTGCCTCCCCCGTCAACAGCGGCCGGGCAACCGCGTTTCTCGGCCCCGCTGACTGGTCGGCGATCAGGGTGAAGCCGGCCCAGAGGGGTCCGCCGACGCCGTCCAGGACCTCCCGGTCCATGACCCGGCATCCTCCCCGAAGCAGGACCATCCGGTCGCGCAACTTTGGGGGACCCGCGGCGCGTCCCACGGGCGTGACTCCGCGTCGACGCTGCGCCGGTGCCCTGCTGCTGGCCACCGCTCTCCTGTGGGCCACGGCCTGCGGCGGCGGTCCGTCGAGCCCGCCGACGACGAAGGGTCTCCCGACTCCGACTCCGACGAGGACCACGCAGACCGGACCTGCACGCTCGACGGGACCGGCGACGACCCTTCCGTGGTGGTCCGAAGGTCACCTGGAGGTCGAGCGTCGTTCGATCGCGACGCCACTGCGGCGGATCGTGACGCGCGGCGGGACGACCCTGGTGGGACGGATGACAGGCCACGGCAGCACGTGGCGGATCGTGCGCGGCGGCCGCCTGGTGCCCCTCTTCGCAACGCGCTCCCCCTACGTGCTGCCGGTCCTGTCTGCGAACGGACGGCACGTCGCGTGGGCGGTGTCGCAGACCCTGCACCGCGACAGCCGCTTCGTGACCGAGCAGGCCTACACCCTGGTCGCCTACGACGTCGCGGCCGGACAGGTGATCGCCTCGACGGGACTCACGACGACCGTCACCTGCTGCGACGCGGGCGGGGCGATCCGGGTGCTCGGCGTCGACGCCGACGGCACGGTGGTGGCGCTGCGCACCGACGACAAGATCTGGCGCTGGCACCCCGGCTCGGCGGTCGTGCTGCTCACCGGGATCCGTGCAGGAGGGGCCGACGGCGTCGACCAGTGGCCCGGCGGGGTGAGCTGGCGTCCTGTGCGCGGCGAAGGTGCCTTCTACGGACGGGTGGGCGCCGCCGGCGAGGTGGTCCGGGCCGGACGGGTGCCCGAGTCTGAAGGCGGTCGGTGGTCCCCGGACGGCACGTCGTACGTCTACCAACCCTTCAGCAAGGGCACCGACCACGCACCCGTGGTCTGGACTCGGGACGGACGCGTGCGGCTGCACGTGCGGCACCTGGCGCGGATCATCGGCTGGGAGCCGCGCCGATCGGTGATCGTCTCGGTCGCCCGCCGCGAGCACCAGCCACGTGCCCGGGTCGCGGTCCTGCTCCGTTGCCACGCCCGCACCGGCGCCTGCGAGCGTGCGGGCGTCCCGCTCCACGGGGCGACCCTCCCCGAGTACCTGACCTAGCGCGGCCCGGGAGCGACCCTGCTGAGTAACCGACCCTGCGAGGCTCTGGGCACCCCGTTCCAACGGTCGGGAGGATCAGCAAAGGGTCGGTTACTCGTGGGGGTACGACGTGCGCGAGGGGGAGACGCAGGCGGGCGGTCAGCCCAGCGGCACCCGGGCGATCGGGCAGCTCATGCAGCGCGGGCCGCCGCGACCGGACCCGAGCTCCGAGCCGGCGATCCGGACCACCTCGATGCCGGCGTCCTCGAGCCGGTCGTTGGTCTCGTCGTTGCGCTCGTAGGCGACCGCCACCCGCGGCGCGAGGGCCAGGGTGTTGTTGCCGTCGTCCCACTGCTCGCGCTCGGCGGTGACCGGGTCCAGGCCGGTGTCGATCTGGTGCAGGGTGTCGATCGCCATTGCCTTGGCGGCCGCGACCAGGAAGTGCTCGGCGTCCGCGACGTGCAGGTCGAGGTCGTCGCCGTCATCACCGCCGTCCACCGGGCCGCCGGCCCGGGTGACGGCGTAGGCCGTGAGGGAGTCGGCGACGTTGGGATACATGACGATCTTGTCGACGTCGACCATCGTGCACACCGTGTCGAGGTGCATGGTGGCCCGCTCCTGTGCGATCGGGAC
>JAWWPM010000004.1:0-4139 GCA_033854915.1 Nocardioidaceae bacterium | reverse complement strand
AGGACCACGTGACCAAACCGGTCGTCGGCTACGTCGCCGGCTTCACCGCTCCCGAGGGCAAGACCATGGGCCACGCCGGCGCCATCGTCTCCGGCTCGTCGGGGACCGCCGCCGCCAAGAAGGAGGCCCTCGAGGCCGTCGGCGTCAAGGTCGGCAAGACGCCGTCCGAGACCGCCGACCTGATGCGCGCGATCCTCGCCGGCTGACGTCACCCGAGAGCTGGTCGGCCTCTGCTCGGTGGCGAGCGGAGTCGAAGACGAAAGCCCTCATAGCGGTACGACGCTGTCATCTGGCGACACCTGCGTACCGCTGTCAGCGCCAGCAGGGTGGGCATCCTCATGGCCGACTGTCAGGCCACTTCGCGAGCGAGCTCGCTTCGGTCTCGCTGCGGTCCTTCCGATCCGGCTGGGGCCGTCCCGGAAGGATCCTCACTCGGGCATTGCGGCGAGGCGCTCGCCGGCTCGCTTGACCAGCGCCACGAACTGCGGCGTGGTCAGGGTGTGGGCACCATCGGGGACGAAGCCGACCTGGGCGACGGCACCGCCGTGGCGCACGATGCCCATGAAGAACGTGACGGTCTCCTTGTCGGTGACCTGGGTGCGGACCCGCCACGCGGTGAGGTCGGCCGACGACGCGAGCCGCAGCACCTTGGTGCCGAGCTCTCGGTCGGAACAGCTGCCGAGCTTCCCGCGGACCCCGCTGACGAACCCCTTCGCCTTCACCTCTGGCAGCACGCCGACGGTCTCGGTCAGCCCGAACTCGGGGGACAGGTTCGCTCCGGGGGCCAGGAACGACCGGGTCGCGTCGTGCGTCCAGCCGTGCCCGTGGAACGAGCTCTGGTCACAACCCGTGGCCGCGAGGTTGTCCACGGCGCGCTTCGGTGTCGTGCCGGCCCAGGGCTTCTGGACGCCGGCCGCGGGCGGCAGGTCGAACTCGCTGAGCATCATCGGCAGCCGGCCCGCCCGCGGAGCTGGTACGACGTGGGGCTTGGGCAGCGCGGAGCAGCGGCCGCCGCCCGAGGTGGCGCACAGGTTGTCGACCGCCGAGACCAGCAGCCGGAGGTTGGCCGCAAGGTCCGGCCCGGCTGAGCCGCCGGTGCGGGTGAGGGTCACCGTCGTGGCCCGGCCGGTGCGGGCCAGGCCCAGGACCAGCGTCATCGCGGGGCGTTGCCAGGCCCGCAGGGCGTACTGCTCGGCCTCGTCGCCGAGACCACTCACGCGGTGCACCGAGAGCAGCTGGGTCTGCGGCATCAGGCAGCCGGCGAACCAGCCGGCCGCCGCGGCGAAGCCGCGCGCCGCGCCGGCGTTGTCGGTGGAGTACTCCACCGACTGCACGGCCGCCATCGTGGCACGGCCCTTCTGTCGCCGTGCCGTGAAGTTGCGCACCAGGGTCGTCTCGGCCTGCGGGTCGGCATAGTCGCGCTTCTGGCACGGCACGGTCGCGCCCTGTCCGGGATCGGTGCCGGTGACCCGCCACGTGCGGCCGTGCACCGCCCGCGTGACCTGGGTGCGCGTCAGCAGTGCGGCGGGGGTGATCACGGGCGGTTCCTGGGATGCCGGGCTCGCCCCGTCGTGACTTGCAGGAGGGACCGTGGTGAGCCGGTCGCCGGCCGACGCCAGCGTCGGGTGCACGCCGTTCGCGTCTTGCACGAACAGCCCGCTCCCGACCAGCGCCGCCACGACGAGCGCCGCGCCCGCGGCGGCGTGGGTACGACGTCGCGTGGTCCCGGAGCGGCGGATGATCGTCGTGCGCGGCCAGCGCTGTCCGGCGCAGGCCGCGACCAGCTGGTCGAACAACGGGCGCAGCGCCGTCGTGGGCACCTCGCGGTGCAGTGAGAACTGGGTCGTCGCCGTCTGCAGGCGCCGCTCGGCCTCACCGAGGGTGAGCCCCACCTCGCGGGCCATCTCCTCGCGGGAGACGCTGGTGAGCTGGGTGAGCAGCAGGACGCGGCGGGCGCTGACCGGCAGCCGGGCCAGCGCGTCGAGGGTGGCCCGGACCTCGGGGTCGAGGCTCCGGTCGCGGTGCCAGATCCGCGCGGTGTGGCGGCGCTGGGCGTGGGTCCAGGCGTGTGGCCGGACCCAGGCCTCGGGGTCCTCGAGCCGGCCCACCTTCGACCAGCGGTGCCAGGCGGCGATGAACGCGTCGCGGACGGCTCCGCGCGAGGCAGGCAGGTCGCCGGTCAGGGCGAAGGCCTGCACCAGGACGCGGTCGCGGGCCCCGGCGTAGAACGCGTCGAACCGCTCGGCATCGGACATGGCCCGCCTACGGTACGCCGCGACCTGCGCAGACCGGAAAGCCAGACCGGGTCGGGAACGCGAGGTCACCGGCGTGGCACCCCGGATCCTCGCGTCCGCCCGGGTGATGATGAACGCGCCATGACTTCTCTGCTGCCCGCTCCGCGCCGGAGCGTCCGCGAGCCGGGTGTCGAGCGGGGTGACACGGCCCACCGCCGCCCGTTGGTGCTCCTGGCGACGCTCGCCGGTGCGGTCGCCGCGACGGCCACCCTCGTGGTCTGCCTGGCCGTCGGCGTCGTCGGCTGGTTCCTCACCGACGCCGGTGCCCACGGTGCCCCGCGCGACGGGCTGCGCGTGGGCGCCCTGGGCTGGCTGATGGCGCACGGGTCCGGCCTCCACGTGGATGGCGTGCACGTGACCGCTGCCCCCCTCGGGCTGACCCTGCTCTGCGCGGTCGTGGTCTGGCGCCTCGGCTTGCGGCTGGGTGACTCCGTGTCCGGCCACGGCCCCGATGCCGACGCCATCGCCGACGGGGTCCGTGACTGGACCGTCGCCTCGGCCACCGCACTCTTCACCGTGGGCTACCTCGCCGTCGCCGTGGTCACCGACCGGCTGGCAGCGACACCGGCCACGGCTCCCTCACTCGCCTCCGTCGTCCTGCGGGTCGTGCTCATGTCCGCCCTGGTCGGCGGTGTCGCCGTCGCGATCGGCTCGGGCCGGGCCGCGATCTGGACGTCGTTCGTCCCCGTCTCCCTGCGGGCGGCCGCGGCCGCCTCCTGGCGGATCCTGGTCTGGTACGCCGTGCTCGCCACCCTCGTGCTGGGCGTCGCGCTCGTCGTCGACTGGGACGGCGCGGTCAACGTGATGTCGCAGCTGCACACCAGCCCCGGGGCGGCGACCCTGCTGATCGGGCTGTGCGTCCTGCTGGTCCCCAACGCCGCGGCCTTCAGTGGCTCCTACCTGCTCGGGCCCGGCTTCGCGGTGGGCACCCACACGCTGGTCACGCCGACCGCGGTCGTGCTCGGGCCGCTCCCGATGTTCCCGCTGCTCGCAGCCCTGCCCGACACCGGGCCCACGCCGGGCTGGTCGGTCGCCCTGCTCGCCCTACCGCCGCTGGTGGCAACGCTGGCGAGCTACCGCGTCCTGCGCCGTTATCCGACCGACCGCTGGGACGACGCCGCCCTGCGCGGCGCAGGTGCCGGACTCCTGTGCGCGGTCGGCTTCGCCGTGGTCGCGTCCCTCTCCGGTGGGGCGGTCGGCCCCGGCCGGATGACCCAGGTCGGGCCCTTCGTGTTCCAGGTCCTCCTGCACGGCATCGCCACCTTCGGGGTCGGCGGACTGCTGGGCTCGCTGCTGGCGACCTGGCGGGTGCGCCGGGCCTGACCCCGCGTCCCCATTCCCGCGTGGGTCAGCGCGGGGAGTCGACCATGACCGGCTGGTAGCTGACGTGGACCGAGGTGTCGCCGCGGCCGACGGTCCGGGGGGCGCCGAGCCCGGTCTGCCGGGACACGGCCCCGACGGGAAGGGGGACCCGCACGTTGTGGTTGGGGTTCCAGTAGATCCGGCGGACACCGCCGGGGTAGCGCACGGTGCAGGAGTAGGTGCCCCGGGCGTTCTGGGAGCACGGCGGTCGACCGTCGGTGCCGACGAGCCGGCCCTGCAGCCAGGCCTGCGCGGTGCCCAGGGCCTGCCCGGCGGGGGTGATCTGGTCGTAGGCGTTCGGGGTCGCCAGGAGGGTGTTGCCCAGGGTTCCGCCGTTGGCCACGGTGCCCCAGTCATAGCGGTACCAGAACAGCCGCGACAGCCCGCGGGCCGCACCGAGCACGTAGGTGCGCAGCACGTTGGCGACCTGGCGGGCGTCGGAGATCGGGGTCGCGGTCAGCTGACCGGGGGCGCCGCTGGGCA
>JAWWPM010000003.1:0-3253 GCA_033854915.1 Nocardioidaceae bacterium | reverse complement strand
CGTGGGTTGGTACTGGTGACGCTCCCAACCCATCGCTCGGCTCCTCAGATCCCGGCGGCCCCGTCACCCGGCCTCCGCGGCGCCCCTCCCAGCAAGCTGGGCGGCCACCGTACGGATCGTCGTCTCCGACCGATCGCGCGCTCCCCGGAGGGAGTGCGTAGGGAGAGTTCTATGCCCCCGGAGCCCGGTACCACAAGGGGTTCGGGCGAGTTCCTTCGAGCAAGTTCGCGATCCACAGGATCATCCACAGTCCCGCCCGCTCTTGTCCACAGACCCGACTCCGTCGTCCACAGCTCGGGGCCGCTCCTGTGGAACTCTGGGCTAGACCAGCTGGGGCTCCTCGGGGCCCGTCATCGCCTCCGGAAGTGCCAGACCAGGAGCGCGGGTGTCCCCAGGTACGTCGCCCAGGTCGCCGTCGGCACGAACGCCATGAGCGTCCAGGGGTTCGGCGGCTCCGCCGGGTCGAGGGCCTCGGGAGGGTCCCAGTCGTCGTCAGCCAAGGGCTCGCGCACCGGCTCGACGCAGGCCAGGACCTCGAAGTCGTGCGCCAGCGCCGCACGGAGGTACTCACCGACGCCGTGCCGCCACGTGGGCAGGTAGCCGACCCGCCCGTCGGTGGTCTCCCTGACCAACGGATAGCGCCGCGAGCCGAGGTAGAGGCTGCGGGTGTCGGAGACGACCAGGTGCGCACCCGGGCGCAGCACGCGCGCGGCCTCGGCGAAGACCGGACCGAGGTCCTCCACGTGGGCCAGGGCCAGCGCGTTGACCATCAGGTCGGCCGACGAGTCCGGCATCGGGAGGGCGGTCACGTCGGCGACGTCGAGCCGCGCACCGGGCAGGTGCCGGCGAGCCACGTCGAGCATCCCCGCAGAGGCGTCGAAGGCATGCACCTCGTGGCCCAGGGCGGCGAGGTGGCGGGCATGGCGTCCGGTGCCGCAGGCGGCGTCGACGGCGACGCCGGTCGGCAGGGCGTCGAGGATCGGGCGCACGACCGGCTCCTCGTACTCGAAGAGCGTGTTCGGCTCGTCGTAGGTCGGTGCCCACCCGTCGTACGCCTCGGCCACCGTCAGCGGCGCGACGCGCACTGCGTCGCCCCAGCGGGCCGGGTCGGCGACGAGCGCACGCACCTCGTCGATCCGGGCGCGGGTGAACGCCTCGTCGTGCTCGCCGGCGAAGGCGCGCATCAGGGCGACGCCCTCCACGCCGAGGAGGTAGGCGAGTGGGTGCTGGTGGATCGGGCCGTCGGGCATCTCCGCATCGTCGGGTGCGGGCGCGCCGCCCGCAATCGGGTTTCGGCGGAGCCGACGGGCACAGACGGGCCGTAAATGGCTGAAGGGCCCTCATAGGTATGAGCTACAAGGGCCCTTCACTGGTGAGCGGCTCGAGCCGAAGCCCGTGCTCCTCGCCATCAACCGGTGTGCGGTGATGCCTCCAGTCGATCCAGTCTTGTCCTCCGACCCCGGCGGCCCCATCACCTGGCCTCCGCAACCCTCGTCCAGCAAGCTGGTCGAGCGTCGTGCGGGTCTTCCTCTCCGACCGATCCCGCTCTCCCCGGAGGGAGTGCGTGAGGAGAGTTCTATGCCCCCGAAGCCCAGCCCCACAAGGGCTTTCCGGCACTATTTCTCACATACTTCGGTTTCCGGCGAGTCGTCCACAGACTTGGCCCCCTTCCTCCACAGGACACCGTCGCGTCTCCACAGATTGCGAGGTCGCCTGTGGAGAGCCGGCAGGCGGGTCAGGACCTCGTTTCGGCTGTCTCGAAGGCCGCCGCGACCTCGAGCAGGCGCCGGTCGAGCCCGAACGGAGCGACGATCTGGATGCCGACCGGCAGCCCGGACTCCGTCTCGCCGGCCGGCATCGAGATCGCCGGGCACCCGGTCACGGTGATCACGTAGCAGGACCGCATCCAGTCCAGGTAGGTCATCATCGGGCGGCCGTTGATCTCGGTGGGGAACTCGTGCTCGACCGGGAACGGCGGCACCTGCGAGGTCGGCAGCACGAGCACGTCGTACGACTCGAAGAAGCGGCGCATCCGCTCCGAGAGCGCGGTGCGCTGCGCGTAGGCGCGGGCGATGTCGGCCCCGGTCAGGGACGCACCGGCCCGCACGTTGTCGGCCAGGGACTGCTTGATCGCACCGGGGTTGGCGGCCAGCAGCTCGCCGAAACCCGCCTGGAAGGTCCAGGCCCGCAGCGTGCGGAACGTGTCGTCGGCCTCGGCCAGGTCGGGGTGTGCCGCGTCGACCTGCGCGCCGGCGGCGCCGAAGACACCTCCGGCGGACTCGACCACCCGGGCCACCTCGGCGTCGACCTCGAGCAGGCCGCCGAGGTCCTGGCTGAGGGCGACCCGGAGCCCGGCCAGCGAGCCCGCGACCGGCGGCGCGAAGGACGACCCAGGGTCGCCCAGGGCATGGGGGACCCTGGCGTCGGGGCCGGCGACCACCGACAGCAGCAGGGCCAGGTCGCCGACG
The DNA here is from genome assembly GCA_033854915.1 of Nocardioidaceae bacterium. Taxonomy (GTDB): domain Bacteria; phylum Actinomycetota; class Actinomycetes; order Propionibacteriales; family Nocardioidaceae; genus Nocardioides. Next base: position 785 of record JAWWPM010000003.1, on the reverse strand, counting down.
TTGCGGGCCAGCGGGCCGGCGGTCGACGTGGTCTCCCAGAAGTTGTCGGTGGGCCACGAGGGCACCCGGCCGAGGGAGGGGCGCAGTCCGACGACCCCGCAGAACGACGCGGGGTTGCGCAGTGAGCCACCCATGTCGGAGCCGTCGGCGAGCGGCACCATCCCGGCCCGGAGCGCGCACGCCGCGCCTCCGGACGAGCCCCCGGCCGAGCGCGTGGGGTCGACCGGGTTCAAGGTGGTCCCGAACACGGGGTTGAAGGTGTGCGAGCCGGCCGCGAACTCGGGCACGTTGGTCTTCCCGATCGGCACCGCACCGGCTCTCCTGATCCGCTCGACCACCAGGTCGTCGGCATCGGGTACGTGGTCGGCGTACAACGGCGAGCCGTACGTCGTACGCCAGCCGGCGACGTCGTGCGTGTCCTTGAAGGCGAACGGCAGCCCGTGCAGCGGGCCGAGGTCGCCACCCGCTGCCGTGACCTGGTCGGCCGCGTCCGCTCCGGCCCGGGCGCGCTCCTCGTCGAGGCTGACGACGGCGTTGAGCTGGGGGTTGCGCTCGGTGATCCGGATGAGGTGCAGCTCCAGGAGCTCCCGCGCGGAGATCTCGCGACGTCGTACGGCGTCGGCCATGGCCCGGGCGGTCGAGTCGACGGTGACCTCGCTCATCGGTCCCACCCGTCACACTCCCGAGGCACTGTTGGCACTTCTCGGGCGTTGCCACGGCCGGGAGGTGCAGGAACCGCCGGTGAACCGGCGACTCCGACGGTCACCGCCGCCGCCGGCCGAGGA
>JAWWPM010000002.1:0-4840 GCA_033854915.1 Nocardioidaceae bacterium | reverse complement strand
CGCAGCCGGGCCACCGCCGCCTCCAGCCCGACGTCGAGCGTCGGCGGAGCCGTGGCGATGCGCCGGCCGGCCACCCGCCAGGGCTGCTCGAAGAGGGCCACCGTGATGCCCTGGCCCGGCAGGTCGGTGGCCAGCGCGGCCAGGTCGCGCGCCTCGATGCCGTTGCCGGCACCGTGGCTGAGCACGAGGGTGGCCACCCGTCGCCGCCCGGGGGCACGGTGCACGACCAGCCGTCCCTCGCCGTACGGCGTGTCGACCGGCTGTGCGGCCGGGCCGGCCACCGGGGTGGAGGCGGTCATCGCCCGCTCACGCCGGCGCGTCCTCGGCCGGGATCGGCTCGACCAGCTCGGGGCCGTTGTTGCGAACGTTGTTGACGTCGCGGGAGACCGGGAAGGCCTCGAGGCGACCGGGGGCGGCGGGCACGAGCAGCCCGAGCAGGTCGTCGCGCCCCGAGACCGTCGGGTCGAGCCAGGCCGACCAGCGCTCGGGCTCGACCATCAGTGGCATCCGGTCGTGGATGTGCCCGACCGCGTCCTCGGCCTGGGTGGTCAGCACGGTGCAGGTCCAGCGGAAGCGGTCGGGGTCGTCGTCGGGTCGGGTGGGATCGCGCCAGATCTCGTAGAGCCCCGCCATCGCCAGCACCCCGCCGTCGTGCGGATGGATGAAGAACGGCTGCTTCAGCGGCTTGCCCGCCTTGGTCTTCTGCTCGGTCGGGTACCACTCGAAGTAGCCGTCTGCCGGAAGCAGGCAGCGGCGCGACGCGAAGGCCCGCTTGTAGGCCGGCTTCTCGGCCACCGTCTCCATCCGGGCGTTGATCATCCGGTTGCCGATCGAGGGGTCCTTGGCCCACGACGGCACCAGGCCCCAGGTGAGCACGCGCAGCTGGCGCTCCGGCGGGTCTTTCTCCACAGCGTCGCGCGGCGAGGGCGAGCGCTCCAGCACGGCGTACACCGGCTTGGTCGGGGCGACGTTGAAGTCGGGAGCGAGTGCCTCGTCGACCTTGCTCGTGCGGATCTCGAACTCCTCGACGAGATCCTCAGGCTTGCGGCTGGATGCGTAGCGCCCACACATGGGCGTCAGCCTAGGTGAGGGTCCCGACAGACGTGACCATCGAGGAGCCGGCGGTCAGGACGTCTGGTCCCGCGAGAGCTCGTCGAGCAGGCTGGCGACCGATGCGTTGGTCGAGGGCAGGCTCTCCACCCAGATCCGGACCCCACCATGTCCGAACTCGCCCACGTCGAGCAGGCGGCGCAGCAGGGTGGTACGACGGCTCAGGCTCTCGTTGCGGCCGGCCAGCACCACGATCCGGCGCGGACCGATCCGGCAGATCGTCTCGGAGCCGGCGAACACCGAGCGGACGGACTCACCGATCCGCGACATCCGCAGGTCCGCACCGAACACCTCGTCGGTCAGGCCGGCCAGGCGAGGGGACGACGCCTCCACCACGACCAGCGCGTGGCTGTCGCGGAGGGCCGGCCCACGGGCGTCCCCCCGGTACATCTCCATGAGCCGGCCCCGCAGGTGGGCCATGCTGGCCAGTCCGGTCAGCGGGTCCGCGCAGGACAGCTGGTGGAGATACCCGAGCGTCGACTCACTCCAGCCGAGGGCCACCGCACACGCGTCGGTGTACGCCGGCTCGGCGCCGAGCACCAGGTCGTACGTCGTACGCAGGTCGGCCAGGGTCTCCGCGAGGGAGACTCCCTGGCTGCTCAGCTTGCGTCCCACCACTTCGCAGGCGTCGGTGGCGCTCCGGCCGGCGGCCAGGGCTTCCCCCACTGCCTCGAAGGACGGTGGGAGCGCGACGCGCACCTGCTCGGGGAGCGTAGGTGCGACGGAGTTGGAGGGAGGCGCGTTCAAGACCTTGTCCCGGAATGTCCAGAACCCCATGACGCCTCCCTCCTACCTCCGTGCAGCGCTCTCCGATGATGGGACGGACGTCCGTGCCGAGCATGATGCCGTTTTCGCAGCAAAATCTCCGACAGACGGACATACTGACGTCACAGGAGCCGAAACCGAGCGTTGGAGAGTTGTGACCACCTCGCTGTCCCGCGTCGACGGCCCCGGAGACGCTGAGCTCATCTCTGCCGTCCGGGGCGGAGACGTCGACGCTTACGGCGAGCTCTTCGCGCGTCACGTCGACTCGGCCAGGCGGCTGGCCCGCCAGCTGACCGGCCCCGGCGACGCCGACGACCTGGTCTCCGACGCCTTCACCAAGGTGCTCCTGGTGCTCCAGCGCGGCGGGGGGCCCGACCTGGCCTTTCGCGCCTACCTGCTGACCGCCGTACGCCGGCTCCACGTGGACAAGCTGCGCTCGGGGGCCCGACTGCGCTCGGTCGGCGACCTCACGCCGTTCGATCCCGGCCTGCCGTTCCACGACACCGCGGTCGAGGGCTTCGAGAACGCCGCGGCCGCGCGCGCGTTCGCCAGCCTGCCCGAGCGCTGGCAGATGGTGCTGTGGCACACCGAGGTCGAGCAGCAGAAGCCGGCCGACATCGCGCCGCTGCTCGGCATGAGCGCCAACTCCGTCTCCGCCCTGGCCTACCGGGCCCGCGAGGGACTGCGCCAGGCGTTCCTGAGCCAGCACGCCGTCGACCCCGACGACGTGGACTGCGCCTGGACCCGCGACCACCTGGGCGCCTACATCCGTGGCGGCCTGTCGCGCCGTGACGGCGCCCGCGTCGACGACCACATCGAAGGCTGTCGCGCCTGTGCGGCGGTCTACCTCGAGCTCACGGAGGTGAACTCCGGTCTGGCCGCGCTGCTGGCCCCCTTGCTCCTGGGCACGGCGGGGCTCGGCTACCTCACCACGGGCAGCGGGTCCAGCACCGTCGCCACGAGCATCACCGCCGCCAAGTCCTGGGTCGCAACCCACGCCTCATTGTCAGCGGTCGGCGGAGTCGCGCTCACCGCGACGGCGGCCGTCGCCGTGTACGCCGTCACCCAGCTCGCCGGGCATCACGCTCCGCCGCAGGGCTCACCGCCGGCCCTCGACCGACCGTCCGCGTCCGCGTCCCGGACCCCCGGCCACCATCAGAGCGGCCAGCACAGCCACGGGCCCCGCCACCGCGGCAACGGCCCACAGCGCGGCGGCGGCACGCCCCCGACCGACCGGGCCAGCTCGGCGGACCCGAGCTCCGCGACGTCCGGGCCGGCCACGGGACCCACCTCGGCGCCGACGTCCACCACCACCGACCCGTCGTCCGGGCCCACGTCCGAGCCCACGTCCGAGCCCACCAGCGAGCCGACCTCAGAGCCCACGAGCGCGCCGACCACCCAGCCGACGACGCCTCCGCCTCCCGTGCAGCTCACCTTCACCTCGACGCCACCGCAGCACCCGACGTTCGGAAGCACCTACGTCGTGAGCGCGACCGGAGGCAGCGGCGTGGCCTTCTCGGTCGACCCGACCACCACCAACTCCGGCACCCCTGCCGCTGCGTGCCATCTCAGTGGCTCCACCGTCACCTTCCGGCACGCCGGCACCTGTGTCATCGCCGCCGACACGACGTCCAGAGCCGCGTCGACCAGCCACGCCACCCAGACGATCGACGTGCCCCAGGAGAGCCAGACGGTCCGGATCTCCTCGGCGGCGCCGCACGGCCCCGTGGTGGGCGGCGCCACCTACGCGGTCACCGCGGAGCCCGGGGCCACCCAGCTTCCGGTCACCTTCGAGGCAAGCGGTGCCTGCGCGGCTGCCGGCAGCACCGTGAGCTTCGTCCACGCCGACCTGTGCACCGTCACCGCGCACGAGGACGGCAACCAGGACTACCTGGCCGCCACCGACACCCAGACCTTCCAGGTGGGCAGGGGCTCGCAGGAGATCGCCTTCACCACGTCACTGCCGACCCAGCCCGCGGTCCAGGACGACCCCTACACGATCCGCGCCACGAGCACCTCCGGCGGCCCGGTGAGCTTCTCGACGACCAGTGCCGCGTGCACGGTCGCGGACGCCGGCCTCTCGGCCGCCACGGTGACCTACGTGGCGCCGGGGCCCTGTGTGGTCGACGCCGACCAGGCGGGCACCCTCGACTACCTCGCGGCACCGCGGGTGTCGCAGACCATCACGGTCTCCGACGAGGTCCGGGCGCACATGGAGGTGACCGCCACCGCCGAGCAGCTGCACGGAAACGGCCAGCAGCGGGTGACCGCTTCGGTGACCGGGCTTCCTGCGGGGTCCACGGCAACGCTCACGATCTCGGTCGGCAGCGCCGCGCACATCACCACGACCGACCCGGCCTGCGCGGAGAGGACCGTGAAAGACGGCCAGGCATTCGATTGCACCGTGACCGAGGCCGCCCAGCTGTTCGTGTTCGACACCACGGTCAACAACACTCGTCCGTTGATGACCTTCCACCTCGCTCCGGTCGAACCACTGATGCTCACGCCCGACTCGAAGCCTGACTTCCAGCTCCCGCTCGACGACCCGCCCGCCGCGACGTTGGTCCAGAGCATGTTCGCCCGACGCCTCCAGAACTGAGATTCGCCGCCCCTCACGTGTGGGAAACCCTCATATCGGGTAAGAAGGTGGCGTGACCGCCATCAGACTGATCGCCCGCCCGATGCTCGCCTCCGTGTTCTTCGTCGGTGCCCTCAGCGCCCTGAAGAACGCGCCAGGCCTGGCGCCGAAGGCGTCGCGGGTGACCGAGAAGGTCGTCCCGCTCGCGCAGCGCGTGGCCCCCAGCGTGCCCATCCCGACCGACCCGGTGACGATCGTCCGGCTGAACGCTGGCGTCCAGATCGCCGCGGCCGTGGCCCTCGCCACCGGCCACCTGCCGCGCGTGTCGTCCACGGTGCTAGCCGCCTCGATGCTGCCGACGACGATCGCCGGGCACGCGTTCTGGCG
>JAWWPM010000001.1:0-3680 GCA_033854915.1 Nocardioidaceae bacterium | reverse complement strand
CCCTGCCCCATCTGGACCCGCCCGGTCGACGCGTCGAGATCCCGTTCGAGAACGGCGCGCTGGTCGCGGTGATCCGCACGCCCTACGGCGACGGCCCGTTCCCGGTGGTGCTGATGATCCCCGGTCTCGACTCCACCAAGGAGGAAGTCCGCTCCACCGAGCAGACCTTCCTCGAGCGCGGGCTGGCCACGTTCAGCGTGGATGGACCCGGTCAGGGCGAGGCCGAGTACGACGTGAAGATCCGCGGCGACTGGGGACCCGTCGCCGAGACCCTCTACGCCACGATGGAGAGCCAGCCCGACCTCGACCTCTCGCGGCTGGCCGTCTGGGGCGTCAGCCTGGGCGGCTACTACTCGGTGCGGGTGACTGCCGCCCTCGGCGACCGAGTGACCGCAGCGGTCGCCCTCGCCGGGCCGTTCAACTTCGGCGAGTGCTGGGACGGTCTCCCGTCGCTGACCCGCGACACCTTCCGGGAGCGCTCCGGGACGGCCAGTGACGACGAGGCGCGCGCCGTCGCCCGCACCCTCGACCTGTCGGAGGTCGCGGGCGACGTGACGGCGCCGATGCTGCTGGTCTTCGGCAAGAAGGACCGCCTCATTCCGTATACCCAGGCCGAGAAGGTGCACGCGGCCGTGCCCGGCAGCGAGCTGCTCATGCTCGAGGAGGCCAACCACGGCTGCGCCGACTACTCGCCGTGGCACCGGCCCCGGACCGCGGACTGGCTGGCCTCGCGCCTCGGCGGGACCGTCGGCGACCCGGTCGCCAGCCACGCGAAGGCAGGAGTCTGATGTCCGTCTCGGCACACACCCCGGGGTCGATGACCCTCGGCTGGATCGGCGCGGGCCGCATGGGCGCCGCGATGGCGAGCCGTCTGGCGCGTGCGGGCGAGGACGTTCTGGTCTGGAACCGCACCCGTGCCAAGGCCGAGGCGCTGACCGGGTCCGGCTGCGGGGTGGCCGACACGATCGCCGACCTGCGCGACCGCGACGTGGTGTTCACCATGGTCTCCGGTCCGGCGGACCTCGCCGAGGTTCTCACCGGTGAGGACGGTCTGCTGGCCGACCCCGGCCGCGTGCCGGGTGCGGTCGTCGACTGCTCCACCGTCGACTCGGAGACCTCGGCCGCGATGCGGGAGGCGTGCGTCGAGCGCGGGGTCGACTTTCTCTCGGCCCCCGTCAGTGGCAACGGGAAGGTCGTCGCCGCCGGACTGTTGACCCTTGTGGTCTCCGGCCCCGAGGAGACCTGGCTCAAGGTCGCACCGCTTCTCGACCACCTCGGCCAGGGTGCGACGTACGTCGGAGAGGGCGATGTCGCAAGGCTCGCGAAGATCTGTCACAACGTCATGCTGGGAGTCGTCACCCAGTGCCTGGCCGAGATCACGGTCCTGGCCGAGAAGGGGGGCATGTCCCGGGCGGCGTTCCTCGACTACCTCAACAAGACGGTGATGGGCTCGACGTTCACCCGCTACAAGTCGCCCGCGTTCGTCCACCTCGACTACACGCCCACGTTCACGCCCGTGCTCCTGCGCAAGGACTTCGACCTGGGCTTCGCCGCGGCCCACGATCTCGACGTACCGATGCCGGTCGCAGCCGCGGCGGCCGCCGCGGTGCAGGCGACCGTCAGCAGCGGCCGCGTCGACGAGGACTTCGCGATCCTGCTCGACCAGCAGGCCTCGGCGTCCGGTCTCGAGCTGAAGCCCGAGGACACCGCGGTGGACGACGGTCTCGCTGGAGGGACGCACCCGTGACCCGTCCGCTCCCGGCTCCTGGCCACATGGGGGTCGATTACGAGAAGCGGATCGACTTCGCGCGGCTGCGTAACTACCGGCTCGGCCGGGCCAGGGCGGCGCTGGACGCCAGTGAGTGCGGGGCGTTCCTGCTCTTCGACTTCTACAACATCCGCTACACGACCCATACCTGGATCGGTGGCGCGCTCGGCGACAAGATGATCCGCTACGCGCTCCTGACCCGCGACCGCGAACCGGTCCTGTGGGACTTCGGCTCGGCGGTGAAGCACCACAAGCTCTACTCACAGTGGGTCCCGGAGGAGAGCTACCGGGCCGGCTTCCTCGGCTTCCGCGGGGCGGTTGCGCCGACGGTCGGCCTGATGGAGTCCGCCGTGGCCGAGATCAAGTCGCTGCTGGTCGAGGTGGGGGTCGCCGACCAGCCGGTCGGGCTCGACATCGTGGAGCCGCCGTTCCTCTTCGAGATGCAGAAGCAGGGGCTCACCGTCGCCGACGCGCAGCAGCACATGCTCGATGCGCGGGTGATCAAGTCCTCCGACGAGATCACCCTGCTCACCCAGGCCGTCGCGATGGTGGACGGCGTCTACCAGGGCATCGCCGAACGGCTGAAGCCCGGTGTCCGGGAGAACGAGATCGTCGCCTACGCCAACCAGCGGCTCTACGAGATGGGGTCCGAGCAGGTCGAGGCGGTCAACGCGATCTCGGGCGAGCGGTGCAACCCGCACCCGCACAACTTCACCGATCGGCTGATCCGCCCGGGCGACCAGGCGTTCTTCGACATCATCCACGCCTTCAACGGCTATCGGACCTGCTACTACCGCACCTTCTCGGTAGGGAGCTCCACGCCGGCCCAGCGCGACGCCTACGCGCAGGCGCGTGAGTGGATGGACCGCGGGATCGACGGCATCCGAGCCGGGGTCGGGACCGACGAGGTGGCGGCACTTCTCCCGAAGGCCGAGGAGTTCGGCTTCGGCAGCGAGATGGAGGCATTCGGGCTGCAGTTCGCGCACGGGCTCGGCCTCGGGCTCCACGAACGCCCGATCATCTCCCGCCTGAACTCGATGAAGGAGCCGGTGGAGCTGCAAGTGGGAATGGTCTTCGCCCTGGAGACCTACTGCCCGGCCTCCGACGGCTTCTCGGCGGCGCGCATCGAGGAGGAGATCGTGATCACCGAGGACGGCCCGCAGGTGCTCACCCTCTTCCCCGCCCAGGAACTCTTCGTCGCCAACCCCTACTGACCTCGAGGAGGCCCGCTACCCATGGGTGACTTCAGTCTCGACCAGATCACCGACCTGCCCCTCGACCTGCTCGTGGGCGGCAAGCCCGTCCCGGCGTCGGACGCGGGCCGATTCGACGTCGTCGATCCCGCGACGGGAGACGTCGTGGCCTCGGTCGCGGACGGCACGGTCGACGACGCCATCGCCGCGGTGGACGCTGCCGCGGCCGCCGCTCCCGGCTGGGCAGCGACCGCACCGCGCGAGCGGGCCGAGGTGCTGCGACGGGCGTTCGAGCTGATGAGCGCGCGCTCAGACGAGCTCGCGCACCTGATCTCGCTGGAGAACGGCAAGGCGCTGGTGGATGCCCGCGGCGAGGTCGCCTACGCCGCAGAATTCTTCCGGTGGTACGCCGAGGAGGCGGTCCGCGCGTCCGGCATGTTGATGACGGCGCCCTCCGGGCAGAACCGGATCGTCGTGGTCCAGCAGCCCGTCGGGATCGCGGTCCTGGTGACGCCGTGGAACTTCCCGGCCGCGATGGCGACCCGCAAGATCGGGCCAGCGCTCGCGGCCGGCTGCACCGTCGTCCTCAAGCCGGCCAGCGACACCCCCCTGACCGCCCTGTTGATGGGCCGGATCCTCGACGACGCCGGGGTCCCACCGGGCGTGGTCAACGTCCTGCCCGCCCGTCGTTCCGGGGCCGTCGTCTCCGCGATGCTGCA